>DASWGE010000039.1:0-22069 GCA_036393895.1 Streptosporangiaceae bacterium
CCAGTTCCTGCGCGGTGCCCAGATACTCCTGTGACACGATCCGCGGCTTCCCGCCGACGCGAGCGGACTCCGCCAGGTAATAGTAAGTGGCCTCGCCGCGCTTCTTGCCGATGATGGACGTCATATATATGGGTAATACACTAGCTGGCCGGCAAGATCCAGAACCGGCACGCTGTTTGCCCAGGCAAGCGCGCGTAAGCCGCCGCGCTCACAAGGCGAAGATCAACTTATCCAGGAAGCTCGAGCTAGCGGGCGGGAAGGAACCCTACCCGGTCCCTGACCAGGGCCATCGTCTGGCTGGCCACTTCCCTGGCCCGGGCTGCCCCGTCGCCGAGCAGCCGGTCGAGCTCCGCCTCGTCGGCGAGCATCTTCTCGGTGCGCTCCCTGATCGGCGCGAGCGCATCGACAACGACCTCGGCGAGGTCCCGCTTGAACGCGCCGTAACCGATCCCCGCATACTGCCGCTCGAGTTCGTCGAGGCTGGCGCCGGTCAGGGCGGCGTAGATCCGCAGCAGGTTCGCGACGCCTGGCTTGGCCTCGTCGTCCGCCCTGATCTCTGAACCCATGTCGGTGACGGCTCGGCCGATCTTCTTCCTGATCGAGGCGGGATCTTCGAGTACGTCCACGATGCCCTGCGGCGAGGACGACGACTTGCTCATCTTGACCGACGGATCCTGCAGGTCAGCGATCTTGGCGACGTCCGAGACGATATAGGGGCCGGGCACCACGAAGGTCTCGCCGAACCGCCGGTTGAACCGCTGAGCTAGGTCCCTGGTCAGCTCGAGGTGCTGCCGCTGGTCCTCGCCTACCGGCACCTGGCCGGTCTGGTAGAGCAGGATGTCGGCGGCCTGCAGGATCGGGTAGGTGAACAGTCCGACGCTGGCCTGGTCGGCGCCCGACTTCAGTGACTTGTCCTTGAACTGGATCATCCTGCTGGCTTCGCCGAATCCGGTCAGGCAGCTGAGCACCCAGGAAAGCTCGGCATGCTCGGGAATGTGACTCTGCACGAACACGGTGCATCGCTTCGGGTCCAAGCCGGCGGCGAATAGCTGGGCCGCCGCCACCCTGGACCGGCGGCGGAGCAGCGCAGGGTCCTGCGGCACGGTGATCGCGTGCAAGTCCACCACGCAGTAGAACGCGTCGTGGCTGTCCTGTAGCGCCACCCACTGGCGGATCGCGCCGAGGTAGTTGCCCAGATGGAACGAGTCAGCGGTCGGCTGAATACCGGACAGCACGCGGTTGGCAGGCATGGCCGAATTCTAGTTGCCGCCCGGCACCCGTAAGTCGCCCGCTGCGCTCGCCGGGCGGCGGCCTGAGCCAAGGCCCGCGCCCGCAGCGGCGGCTGGACCAGCCGGGCGGCCGTTGGCGCCGCTGGATCCCTGCTCGTTCGCTACCACGGGAACGATCTCCGGCGCGCCGAGCCTGATCGCGTCCGCATCGGTATCTGTGTCAGCTTCCTGCGACTTCCGCTCGGCCTCGATCCTGGCGCGGTAGCTGTCGAGCTCCCTGCTGACCTGCCTGCTCCGCCACTTCATCGGGCCCGCCATCAGGGTGGCGACCTCCTGCGCCGCTGACACGCCGCGGTCCCAGGTCTCGATCGAGATGTGCATGCGCCTGGTCATCACATCCTCCAGATGCCTGGCGCCCTCGTGCGTGACCGCGTAGACCGCCTCGACCCGCAGGTAGTCCTCGGCGCCAGCGAGCGGCTTGCCGAGGGTCGGGTCGGCAGCAATCATCTCGAGCAGCTCCCCGGTCAGACTGCCGTACCTGCCGAGCAGGTGCTCGATCCGCGCCACATGCAGCCCAGACGACCTGGCAATCGTCTGGCGCGAGTTCCATAGTGCCTGGAATCCGTCGGCTCCGGCCAGCGGGATCTGATCGGTGCAGGACGGGGCGACCTTGCCGTCGAGGCCATGGGCCACGGCATCGACGGCGTCACGCGCCATCAGCCGGTAGGTCGTGTACTTGCCGCCCGCGATCATCACCAGGCCGGGCACCGGGTGGGCAACAGTGTGCTCCCTGGACAGCTTGGACGTGGTGTCAGACTCGCCAGCCAGCAGCGGCCGCAGCCCCGCGTACACGCCCTCCACGTCATCGCGCGTGAGCGGCACCGCGAGCACGCGGTTGACCTGGTCAAGGACGTAGTCGATGTCGGCCCTGCTGGCCGCCGGATGATCCTTCGACAGTGCCCAGTCGGTATCGGTGGTGCCGATAATCCAGTGCCGTCCCCAGGGGATGACGAACAGCACGCTGACGGCCGTGCGCAGGATGATGCCGGTACTTGAGTGGATCCGGTCCCGTGGCACGACCAGGTGCACGCCCTTCGACGCGCGCACGTTGATCGAGCCGCGGCCGCCGACCATAGCCTGAATCTCGTCGGTCCACACGCCGGTGGCGTTGACCACCTGCTGCGCCCTTATGTCAAGCTCCGCGCCGGTCTCCAGGTCGACGGCTCGGACCCCGGTGACCCGTTCACCCTCACGCAGGAAGCCGGTGACCTGGGTCCGCGACGCGATCAGCGCGCCGTAGCCAGCCGCGGTCCTGAGCAGGTCCACCACGTATCTGGCATCGTCGACCTGCGCGTCCCAGTACAGCAGGGCGCCGGTCAGCGCCGACCTGCGCAGCGCGGGTGCCAGCCGCAGCGCGTGCTGCCTAGTCAGCTGGCGGTGCAAGGGCAGGCCCCTGACCTGGCCGCGAGCCACTCCGAGTGCGTCGTAGATGCTTACGCCAGCGCCGACGTAGGCGCGTTCCCAGCCATAGTGGTTGAAAGGGAACAGGAAAGAGACCGGCCTGATCAGGTGCGGCGCGATCCGCTGCATGAGCAGCGCCCGCTCCGTGAGCGCCTCGCGGACCAGCCCGAAGTTGAATTGCTCCAGGTAACGCAGCCCGCCGTGGATGAGCTTGCTCGACCTCGATGACGTGCCCGAGGCGAAGTCCCTCGCCTCGACCAGGCCAACCGACAGGCCCCTGGTCGCGGCGTCGAGAGCCACTCCGGCCCCGACCACGCCGCCACCCACCACGAGGACCTGCAGCTCGGTACTGCCCATCGCGGTGATGGCCGCTGCCCGCTCAGCGGGTCCGAGCTTGGCCGCTCCGAGCGCATAGGTCGTCACAGTGCAGAACGCTACCCAGGCGGGTGGCCGGGGAAGCTCACCGGGCCGGTACTGCGGGCGATTACAGCCCGCCCGACGATCCTGGCGCGGCGGGCATTCCCGGCGCGGGCGACGATCCCGGCGCGGCGGGCATTCCCGGCGGGGCCGGCGATGCGGGAGCGACGGTGACCTCGACCCGCTGAAACTCCTTCAGATCCGAGTACCCGGACGTCGCCATCGTCCGCCGCAGCGCCCCCATCAGGTTCATCGAGCCGTCAGCGAGTGTGGAAGGACCGTGCAGGATCTGCTCGAGCGTCCCGATCGTCCCGACCTTGAGCCGGCCGCCCCGCGGCAGCTCAGGATGGTGCGCCTCGGCGCCCCAGTGATAGCCCTTGCCCGGCGCCTCGGCGGCCCTGGCGATCGGCGAGCCGACCATGACGGCGTCGGCGCCGAGCGCGAGCGCTTTGGCGATGTCGCCGCTCCTGGTCATCCCGCCGTCGGCAATAACGTGCACGTAGCGGCCGCCCGACTCGTCGAGGTACTCGCGTCGCGCCGCGGCCACGTCAGCGATCGCGGTCGCCATGGGCACCTTGACGCCCAGGACGGCAGCCGTCGTCTGGCCGGATCCGCCGCCGAAGCCGACCAGGACGCCCGCCGCACCGGTCCGCATCAGATGCAGTGCGGCCGTGTAAGTGGCGCAGCCGCCCACGATCACCGGGACGTCAAGCTCGTAGATGAAGTGCTTGAGGTTCAGCGGCTCGGCCTGGCTTGACACGTGCTCGGCGGAGACGGTCGTGCCCCTGATGACCACGAAGTCGGTGCCCGCGTCGATCAGGGCTTTGTGATACTTCAGCGTGCGCTGCGGCGACAGCCTCGCCGCGATGGTCACACCGGCTGCCCTGATCTCCGAGATTCGCTGGCCGATTAGGTCGTCCTTGATCGGCTCGGCATAAATCTGCTGCAATCGCGCCGTCGCTGCCTCGTCGTCCAGCGCAGCCACCTCAGCCAGCAGCGGCTCCGGGTCGTCGTACCTGGTCCAGACACCCTCGATATCCAGCACGGCCAGGCCGCCCAGCTTGCCGATTGCGATGGCGGTGGCCGGCGAGACCACGCTGTCCATGGGCGCGGTCACCAGCGGCAGCTCGAATCGGTATGCGTCGATCTGCCAGGCGATCGAGACGTCCTCAGGACGCCTGGTCCGGCGGGATGGCACGATGCCGATCTCGTCAAGCGCGTAGGCACGGCGGCCGCTCTTGCCGCGGCCGATCTCCATCACGGTCACCCCGACAGTCTGCCAGGCCCGCGACCGGCGGGCTAACCCGATGATCATGCGGTGTTGCACATGGAGTTACCAACCCCGCGTGATCATCCTGAGTTGGGCGGGCCGCTGTAGTTCGGGGCCTCGGACACCATGTGGATGTGGTGCGGGTGGCTTTCGGTCAGGCCCGCGCCCGTGATCTGGATGAAGCGGGCATCTTGTAGCTCAGCGATGGTCATCGAGCCGCAGTAACCCATCGCCGCCCGCAGCCCGCCAGCGAGCTGGCCGGTCACGGCCGCCACCGAGCCCCGGTACGGCACCCGGCCCTCAATGCCCTGGGGCACGAGCTTGTCCTCGCGCAGCACGTCATCCTGGAAGTACCTGTCCTTGGAGTAGGACCGGCCACGCTCCCGGTTCCGCATCGCGCCGAGCGAGCCCATGCCACGGTAGAGCTTGTACTGCTCGCCGCCGATCATCACCATCTCGCCGGGCGCTTCCTCGGTACCGGCCAGCAGGCTCCCGAGCATCACGGTGTCGGCGCCGGCGGCGATGGCCTTGGCGACGTCCCCGGAGTACTGCACGCCGCCATCGCCGATCACTGGAACTCCCGCCGGCCTGGCGGCCTTGGCCGCCTCGTAGATCGCGGTGATCTGCGGCACGCCAACGCCAGCCACGACCCTGGTCGTGCAAATCGACCCGGGTCCCACTCCGACCTTCACCGCATCGGATCCGGCCTCGATCAGGGCCTGGGCGCCGGACCTGGTCGCCACGTTGCCGCCGATCACCTCGATCCGCACGTTCGCCTTGAGCTGCGCGATCATGTTGAGCACCGACTCAGCGTGACCGTGCGCGGTGTCTACGACCAGGAAGTCGACGCCGGCGTCGATAAGTGCCTGGGCGCGCCGCTTGGCGTCCTCCCCGACGCCGACCGCGGCGCCGACCATCAGGCGGCCTTGCGGATCCTTGGTGGCGTCAGGGAATTTTTCGCTCTTGGCGAAGTCCTTGACGGTGATCAGCCCGCGCAGCAGCCCCTGGGAATCCACCAGCGGCAGCTTCTCGACCTTGTGCTCGGACAACAGGCGCAGGGCCTGCTCTCTGGCCACCCCGACAGGCGCGGTGATAAGCGGCATCGGCGTCATCAGCTCGCCCGCGCGGCGGCTGTGATCCTGCTCGAACCTGATGTCCCTGTTGGTGATGATCCCGAGGAGCACGCCGTCCGGCGAGACGACGGGCAGACCGGAGACCCGGTACCTGGCGCACAGTTCCTCGACCTCGGCGATCGTGGTGTCGGGCCCGCAGGTGACGGGATTGGTGATCATACCCGCCTCGGAGCGCTTGACGATGTCTACCTGGTGCGCCTGGTCCTCGATCGACATGTTGCGGTGCAGAACCCCGGCCCCGCCTTGCCTGGCCATGGCGACGGCCATGGATGCCTCGGTGACCGTGTCCATAGCCGAGGACAGCAACGGCAGCCGCAGCGAGATCCGCCTGGTCAGCCTCGCGGTGGTGGCTGCCTCGCTCGGCATGAATGCCGAGCGCGCTGGCAGCAAGAGCACGTCGTCAAAGGTCAGCGCGGGAGATCCGAACTTGGCTTCGTCGGTCATGTCACTCCCAGATGCCGTTCTGCCGGTTGTCGTCCATCCTAGTTATCGCCGGGTGGCCGGCAGTCAACCCGCAGGCGAGGGCTCGGAGGCAGGCGTGCTTGACGACGTTGTCGGCAATCTGCAGTGCCCGCACTGCGGTAACGGCCTGACGAGGACTGGCGGGTCGCTCCGCTGCCCTGCCGGGCACAGCTTTGACATCGCCAGGCAGGGCTACGTCAGCTTGCTTCAGCGCGGGGTGGCAGGCGGCGCGGGAGATACGGCCGCGATGGTGCGGGCACGCCGGGAGTTTCTCGCCACCGGTCATTTCGCCCCCATAGCCGCCGCGCTGGCCGACGCCGCTGCCGCCTCGGTCGCCGGACGCAGCAGTGGCTGCGTTGTCGATGTCGGCGCCGGCACCGGCTACTACCTTGCCGCGGTGCTCGCCAGGCTCCCCGGGCACGCCGGCGTGGCCTTGGACCTCTCCACGCACGCCCTCCGGGTGGCGGCACGGGCCCATCCGCGGATCGGCGCAGTCGGCTGCGACGCGTGGCGCCCGCTGCCGGTCGCCGATTCAGCCGCCGACCTGCTGCTGAACGTGTTCGCTCCGCGCGACGGAGCCGAGCTCCGCCGCATCCTGCGGCCGGACGGACGGCTGCTGCTGGTCACGCCGGCCGCGGATCACCTGAGCGAGCTGACTGAGCCGCTCGGCCTGCTGCACGTCGACAAGCGGAAACGCGATCGGCTCGCTGGCAAGCTCGGCCCGCACCTCGAGCTCATCGGCGAGCGCGAGCACCGCGGCGTGATGTCACTGGACAAGGCGGCCGTCGCCGCACTGACCGCGATGGGCCCCACCGCGTGGCACGCCCGGCCTGATACAACCGCTCGCCTGATCGCACTGTTGCCAGAACCCGTGGCGGTCACGCTGGCGGTGACGGTGTCCGTCCTTCGGCCGCGGCGATGAGCGCGGCTGCCGATTCCCTGACGAACAAGATCGCATCAGGCCCTGCCGCCCGCTCTGGTGCTCTAGCCAGCTGCTGGTCAAGGGCACGCCGCACGAGGCCTGGAGGTCCGATGCCGCGATCGAGCGCGGCCAGGCCACCCGCGATCTTGGCGACGATCTTGCCGTCGTTCAGGTACACCAGGGCACGGCAGGCGTTGAGCACCGCATAGCTCTCTGATGCGTTAGCCAGGCCCCAGCCAAGCTCGCCGGCCAGGTAAACGAGGATCTGCGGCCGGCGCACTGCACCGATCACCGCCGTCGGCGGCGGCCCGGTCACCGTGATTCCGGCGGCACGACAGACCGCGTAGTGCATGAGCAGATCAGGATCACCGGGCCTCGTGTCACCCCGCACCAGCGTCCGGCCACCGTCGCCGATGCCGGCGTGCAAGACGAACGGCCATGGCGGCATTGGCCGCGCTGCCTGGCTGATCGTTACGATGCTGGCTTCAAGACCCCGTCCCGGGCAGCGCGCTCCTGAGCGCGTCAGCAGGCCGCCGGCGGCCATCAGCGGATCGCTGACGGCTGGTGCCGCCTGGGCGGCTAGGTCGTCGGCCACCACGAAGAGGATGTCCACATCGCTGCGCTCGGCCACCCAGCCGCCGAGAGCGGCAGACCCATGCAGGTACGCGGCCGTAAGCCCGCCGCCGAGCAGCGCGCCCAGATCGCCGGCCAGCCGCCCCGCGTATTCGCGAGGGTCGGCGGGCATGGCTGCGTCGTCGGGAGCCGGCATGCGACAAGCGTGCAGGCCTCGCTGCCAGGCCCGGTCATCGGCCCCGCCCGATCTGCCTCGCCGGGCGGCGCCCTGGTCTAGTCTGCCGGGTCAGGAACTGCGGTCAGGGAGGCGTTTACCATGGAGCAGCGGGTCAGCCTGGTCACGCTCGGCGTCACCGATCTCGACAGGGCGCGGCAGTTTTACACCTCGCTGGGCTGGAGGCCGGCCACGTCGCCTGCGGACGATGTCGTGTTCTTCCAGGCGGGCGGTATCGTCCTGGGCCTCTGGGACAGGGCAATGCTTGCCCACGACAGCGCTGTGCGGGACGGAGGCGGCTGGGGCGGGGTAACGCTGGCCTACAACGTCCGGTCCCCCGCGGAGGTGGATGCCGCCATCGAGGAAGCCCGCGCAGCCGGCGCCGTGATCGGGCGTGAGCCGGCTGCGACGTTCTGGGGCGGCTACTCCGGGCTGTTCATCGACCCGGACGGGCACCCGTGGGAGGTGGCCCACAACCCGGGCTGGACGCTACTCGACGACGGCAGCGTCTGCCTTCCCGCCTGACGCCCGGCAATGGCGGCAAACAGCGAGCCTGGCAGGCTGCTCCTCGCGACGCTGATCGTGCTCACCATCATCAGCGGCCTCGTCGACGCCGTCAGCTACCTGGGACTTGGCCACGTGTTTACCGCGAACATGACCGGCAACGTGGTACTGCTCGGCTTCGCGGCCGCTGGTGCGTCCGGGTTCTCGGCGCCGGCCTGCCTGACGTCACTTGGCGCGTTCCTGCTCGGCGCGGCTGCCGCAGGCCGGCTAGCGAGGCGGCTCGGGTCACGGCGCCGGCTGCTCGTTATCGCGCTGACGACCGAGGCCGTGGCCACCGGGACCGCCGCCGCCGTGGCGTTCGCCGTCACCGGGGTCTCGGCGGGCTGGGCCAGGTTCACGATCATCGCCGTGCTCGCGCTCGGCGTGGGGGTGCGTAACTCGACCATCAGGCGTCTTGGCGTTCCCGATCTCACCACCACCGTGCTGACTATGACACTGACGGGGCTGGCGGCCGACTCGGCGCTGGCTGGCGGCGACAACCGGCTGGCAGCCCGCCGCGCCGCGGCGGTAGCCGCGATGCTGATTGGCGCGTTCGCGGGAGCCGCTGCCCTCCTGCACGCAGGGCCAGCGACGACGCTGCTGATCGGCTCGGTCGCCGTCCTGGCTGCGGGCCTGGGATTCTGGGCCGCAAAGGAGTCACGCAGGCTCGATCGGCCAGCCGGCTGAGTGCGCCGTTGCACGAGGCGCGGCACGCGTCAGGTCCTGGCGAGCCGGCCACGTTACGCGCTGGTGCCGTAGAACTCCTCGACTGCGATGGCGCGCAGCCGCGCCAGCGCCCGGTGCTGCGCCACCCGCACCGCGCCCGCGGACATGCCGAGCGCCGCCCCGGTCTCTTCAGCCGACAGCCCGGTCAGCACCCGCAGGACGAGCAGTTCGCGCTGGTTCCCTGGCAGCCGGGCGAGCAGTGCCCTGGCCCGCTGGGCTTCCAGGCTGGAGACCGCTGCCTCCTCGGGCCCGGGCTGGTCGTCAGGGCTATCGGGCAGATCGTCGGTGGGAATCGCCAGGCGGGCAGCCGATCGCCTGGCGTCGGCGACCTTATGCGACGCAATGCCGAAGACAAAGGAGGCAAACGGCCTGCCCATGTCCCGGTACCTCGGCAAGGCGGTAAGCACCGCCAGGCAGACCTCCTGTGCCACATCCTCGGCGACCTGGTGATGACCGGCCAGATTCCCGAGCCTGGCCCGGCAGTACCGGACGACCATTGGCCGGATCTGCCTGATCAGCGAGTCGACGGCGGCCGGCTGGCCGCGAGCAGCCAGCGCGGTCAGGTCAGTGATCGCAGCGGCCGAGTCCGGATCGCTTACGGCCTCCTGAGTCATGCGTTCCCCCTTCGGCGATATGCCGTCGCGCATCAAGCGGTCATGATCGCATGATGCCCAGGTAAAGGGGCGGCCTAATCATCGATGCCTGCATCAAATTAACGACACGACTTATGGCGCGGGCAAAAGCAACAAATTAGCGTCACTATCATGGACGTTTATCAGAATGTGGACGATCCTCAGTCCTATCATCTGAAAATCGCCCAGGCTCTGAGATTCGACCGAGATCGTGGCGCTTCTGGGCGGATGGGGTCGCTCCGGGCGCGCTCTGGCTGCCCGGCGATGCCCGGCTGCTCAGCAGAGCGTGCGGGCCGGGACTCGCGAGGAGTCCCGGCCCGCTCCAGCTGCGGATAAATGACCGGTCAGTGCACGTGACCGTGGCCGCCGTGGCCGTGACCGGCCTCGGCCTCTTCCTTCTCCGGCTTGTCGGTCACAAGCGCCTCGGTCGTCAGCAGCATGCCGGCGATTGACGCGGCGTTCTGGACCGCCGACCTGGTTACCTTGACCGGGTCGATAACGCCCTGTGCCATCAGGTCGCCGTACTCGCCGGTCTCGGCGTTGTAGCCGTGGCCGGCGGGCAGGTCAGCGATGGCTGCCACCACCACGCCGCCCTCGGCGCCGGCGTTCAGCGCGATCCAGCGTCCCGGCTCAAGCAGAGCCTTCCTGACCACAGCGACGCCGGTAGCCTCATCGCCGGACAGCCCGAGGTCGCCGAGTGCCACAGAAGCGTGGATTAGCGCGCTCCCGCCGCCGGCCACGATGCCTTCCTCGATGGCCGCCCTAGTCGCCGAGATGGCGTCTTCCAGCCGGTGCTTCTTCTCCTTGAGCTCGACCTCGGTCGCGGCACCTGCCCGCAGTACGGCCACACCGCCCGCAAGCTTGGCCACCCGCTCCTGGAGCTTCTCCTTGTCCCAGTCCGAGGACGACGCCTCAATTTCCGCCTTGAGCTGACGAATCCGCTCGTTGATGGCCTCCTGGTCGCCGGCCCCGTCGATCATGGTGGTCGTGTCCTTGCTGACCACCACCCGACGCGCCCTGCCGAGAACGTCGAGGTCGGCAAGCTCGAGCTTCAGCCCGACCTCCTCGCTGACCACCCGGCCGCCGGCCAGGATCGCCATGTCCTCGAGCATCGCCTTGCGCCTGTCACCGAACCCGGGCGCCTTCACCGCGACGACGTTGAGCAGGCCGCGGATCTTGTTGACCACGAGGGTGGACAACGCCTCGCCGTCGACGTCCTCGGCCACGATCAGCAGCGGCTTGCGGCTCTGGGCGATCTTCTCGAGCAGCGGCAGCAGGTCGGCCATGGCCGAGATCTTGCCGTCGTGCAGCAGGATGTAGGCGTCCTCGAGCACCGCTTCCATCCGCTCCTGGTCGGTGATGAAGTACGCCGAGATGTAGCCCTTGTCGAACTGCATGCCCTCGGTGAACTCAAGCTCGAGGCCCATCGTGGCCGACTCCTCGACGGTGATCACGCCGTCCTTGCCGACCTTGTCGAAGGCATCGGCGATGATCGCGCCTACCTTTGGGTCCTGCGCCGAGATCGTCGCGACATTGGCGATCTCGCTCCGCTCCTCGACCTCGCGCGCGCTCTTGAGCAGGCTCTCCGAGACAGCGGTCGCAGCCACGTCGATGCCGCGCTTAAGCGCCATGGGGCTGGCGCCGGCGGTGACCGAACGCAGGCCCTCGTGCACCATCGCCTGCGCCAGCACGGTCGCGGTGGTGGTGCCGTCGCCGGCGACGTCGTTGGTCTTGGTGGCGACCTCCTTGGCGAGCTGAGCGCCCAGGTTCTCCTGCGCGTTCTCAAGCTCGATCTCCTTGGCGACGGTGACGCCGTCGTTGGTGATCGTCGGAGCGCCCCACTTCTTGTCGATGACGACATTGCGGCCTCGCGGGCCGAGCGTCACCTTCACGGCGTCCGCGAGCTTGTCCACCCCGCGCTCAAGCGACCGCCGCGCTTCCTCATTGAAATTCAGGCTCTTAGCCATCCAGCACCTCAGCTGATCGTTTCGTGGATAGTCATGGTTCAGTCAGGCTTCATGCCGCCGCCCCGGTCTGGCCGGGACCACAGGAGGCAAGCTCCTGCGGCCACCAACCGATCCGGGGCGGCGGGTGGCACGCTCGCGCGCGCCTGGCACGAGCCGGGCCCGCGCCGTTGGATCTGCTCGCTTACTTCTCGATGATCGCGAGCACGTCCCGGGCGGAGAGCACGAGGTACTCCTCGCCCGTGAACTTGACTTCGGTGCCGCCGTACTTGCTGTAGAGCACGACATCGCCGACCTTGACGTCCATCGGGACGCGCTTGGTGCCAGCGTCGTCGTACCTGCCCGGTCCGACGGCGATGACCTCGCCCTCCTGGGGCTTCTCCTTGGCGGTGTCTGGGATAACAAGGCCGGATGCCGTCGTCTGCTCTGCGTCGAGCGGACGAACAACGATCCGGTCCTCAAGCGGCTTGATAACAACCTTGGTGGCGGTCGTCACGATCTGACCTCCCCCTCCGGAAAGGGCTAGCTGAGTTACTAGAGAGGCGACCATGGGGCCTGCCGTCGCGGGTGCCAGACCATCCTCGTCGCGTTAGCACTCTATACCATCGAGTGCCAAGTCCGCACAGTAGCCGGAGGGTTTCGGCCCAGTCAAGCTGGCCCAGTCAAGCTGGCCCTGTCCCGGCTTGGCTCACTCCGGCTAGGGTGCGGCTCATGGACGCACCCGCCGAGGACCCATCCGCAGGACAGGTCACCGACGACGAGCACTCCCGCCGGGCAGCATCGTTCGGGGCCGCCGCGCGGGCTTACGCCGAGCACCGGCCTGACTACCCGCTGGCGGCCATCCGCTGGGCGCTCGAGCCCGCCGCAGGCCAGGCCGGGCATCCGGTCAGGATCCTGGACCTGGGCGCGGGAACCGGGAAGCTCACCGCCCAGCTGGCCGGCCTAGCGCTCGACGGCGGCAGGCCGGACGTCCTCGCCGTCGAGCCCGACCCGCACATGCTGGCCGAGCTGCGCGGTAGTCTGCAGCGCTGGAGCCCGCCGACGGTCACCGCGGTCGCCGGCCGGGCCGAGAGCATTCCGCTGCCTGACGAGTCCGTCGATGCCGTTCTGGCCGGGCAGGCGGCCCACTGGTTCGACGTGGACCGGGCGATGCCAGAGATCTTCCGGGTGCTAACCCCAGGCGGTGTCTTCGCCGGGCTGTGGAACGCCGACGACGACCGGGTCGGCTGGGTGGCCGGGCTGCACCAGGCGAGCGGCCGCCGCAATGCGGTGGCACGGACCAGCAACTTCGGTGATGACGACGGCATCTCGGCCTGGCTGTGCGACGCCGGCCGCGGCCTCTTCTCGCCGCCGGAAGGATCCGGCTTCGAGCACTCACAGCTCAGGTCCGCCGACTCCCTGATCGCCACCATGCGCACTCACTCCATGTTCCTGATCATGGAACTCGCCGAGCGCGAGGCTGTGCTCTCCAGCGTGCGCGATTACCTCGCCGCGACGCCGCAGACGGCGTTGGGCGAGTTCAGCCTGCCGATCTGGACGATCGCCCTCCGGTCGGTTAAGCGGCCAGGACCTGGGTGACAGGTAGACCGGAGTCAGCCGCGAAGTCGGCGCCGGAGGGCGCAGCCCCGGCCGCGACGAGATCAGAACCGAGGGCAGCCACCATGGCCCCGTTATCCGTGCACAGCCCGGGCCGCGGTACCCGCAGCGTGATCCCGGCCGCCTCGGACCGCTCCTGCGCGAGCGCGCGAAGCCGGGAATTGGCCGCCACCCCGCCGCTGATCACCAGGTGATCGACGCCGTGGACCCGGCATGCGTCCACTGCTTTGCGGGTCAGCACATCGGCAACCGCCTCTTGGAAGGAAGCGGCGACGTCGGCGACCGGAACGGCGAGCCCGGCGGCTTCCCGCGCCTCGACCCAGCGCGCGACTGCGGTCTTCAGCCCGGAAAACGAGAAGTCGGCCGTGCCGTCACGGTACTTTGACCGCGGGAAATTAACCGAGCTCCGGTCGCCGTCCTTGGCGGCCGCGTCGATCGGCGGCCCGCCGGGAAACGGCAGTCCAAGCAGCCTGGCGACCTTGTCATAGGCCTCGCCCGCGGCGTCATCGATGGTTGCGCCGAGCGGCGTGATGTCTCCGGTAACGCTGCGGACGAGCAACAGTGATGAGTGCCCGCCGGAGACGAGCAGGGCGATCGCCGGGGCCGGCAGAGTGCCATGCTCGAGCTGGTCGACGGCGATGTGGGCGGCCAGATGGTTGACCCCGTACAGCGGCTTGCCAAGGGCGAGCGCATAAGCCTTGGCCGCGCAGACCCCGACGAGCAGCGCCCCCGCTAGCCCAGGGCCGGCTGTCACCGCGATCGCGTCCACCTGCCCTAGGCTGACCCCGGCCGTCCCCAGCGCCCGCTGGACCGCCGGGACCATGGCCTCCAGGTGCGCCCTGCTGGCCACCTCGGGAACTACGCCGCCGTACCTGGCGTGCTCGTCCACGCTGGAGGCGACCGCGTCGGCGAGCAGATCGTGACCGCGCACCAGGCCGACGCCGGTCTCGTCACAGGACGACTCGATGCCCAGCACAAGCGGCGCTGTCATTACTGCTCCCCCGTGGTCTCGGCCGCCGTCGCGCCGCGGGCCAGGCTGCGCCGCATCACGAGCGCATCAGCCCCTGACGGTTGGTAATAGCCGCGCCTGATTCCGATTTCGGCGAAGTCGTGCCTGCGGTAGAGCTGCTGCGCCCGTCCGTTGTCGGCGCGCACCTCAAGGAAGACCTCGGTGCAGCCGCGCCTGGCGGCCTCGGCGAGCAGCGCTTTCAGCAGCGCAGAGCCGATCCCTTCGCCCCACCGGTCGGTCGCCACCGCGAGCGTCACCACGTCGCCCTGCCAGCCGGCGCCGAGCAGGCCTGCGTACCCTGCGATCCCGCGGCCATCGTCGGCCACCAGGTAGTACCTGCTGGCCGGCTGCTGCTCGAGCTCGGCGGCGAGCATCTGCCTGGACCAGGCTTCCGCGCCGAAGACGGCCTGCTCGAGCTCCATTACCTGGTCGAGATCCGCCTCGGTCATCGTCCGGAGCATGACATTCATCTCGCGCCTCATGGCGTGACCCGCTTCGGCCGGCCGGGTTCCTTCGCGTCGGGCCGGCGCAGGTAGCGGGCGTCCGCTGGCCCGGCGGGGACGCCGCGCGCGAGGTGGTCGGCGGCCAGCTCCGCCAGCTGGGCGGCCGAGGGGTACCGCGGCCCGATGATGCCATCGGCTGCCGCGAGCTCGGCGTGCAGCCGCGGCCCTTCGCCCGCGATCGGGTAGCCAGCCGGAACAAGAGCTGGCAGGCTGACGTCCGGCCCGGACAGCCGCTCTGCCGCCGCTCCGTACCTGGCCCAGTAGACCTCCCGTCTCCTGGCGTCGGTCGCCACGATGAACTCGCGTCCGGCGGCGGAGTGCCGCGCCTCCGCGGCGATGATGTCGAGCGTGCACACGCCATCGACCGGGATGCACAGCGCGCTGCCGAGCACCCGCGCGGTGACGAGGCCCACTCGCAGGCCGGTGTAGGGCCCGGGCCCAGTTCCCACCGCAAGCGCGGTCAGGTCGCCGGGCTGAGCCCCGGCCGTCGCGAGGACCCTGGCAATCGACGGTGCGAGCAGCTCGCCATGGCGGCGGGCGTCGACCGCTGACTCGTGCGCGATGACGCCGGAGCCATCGTGCACCGCGACCGTTACCGCGGGCGTGGCGGTGTCGAAAGCGAGGATAAGCACGATGTCTCAGCGTAGTCATCACGGCCAAGTGGTGATCCCCGCCGGACCGCGTCTCGCCGGACCGGCCGCCGACTGCCCCGATGCCGCCGGTGCCTCGATCCGGGTCAGACGGTCGGCTCGGCCTTGACGCGCGAGAGCGCGGCCCGCGCCACGGCGACGGCTCCGGAGCGAAGCTCGCTGACCGTGACCGGGCCGAAGCCCTTGCCAGCCTCGCCCTGGTAGCTGACCGTGATCAGCACGTTGTGGTACCTCACCAGCACCGTCATCAGGTCGGTCGCCGCGTTCGTACGGAAGACCTGCACAGCGCTGAACGCCTGATCACCCATGCCGCTGATCGCCGTGATCGTTGCCGGGGGCGTGTGCTTGGGCGGCTTGGCCTGTCGCTGGCGCTGCTGCGCGAACGTGTACTTCGCGTTCGCGGTCGCGCTGCCGTTGCCGACCGGAACCAGGCTGGCCTGCATCGCCTGCAGCAGGATGGTCAGGACCCGGAACGTCGGCTTTGCGTCGACGGTGTAGGTGCAGCTGCTCTGCTGCTGTCCCTTCTGGGGCTGAATGCTCGTCGGCTGCCCATTCATGAGCTGGCGCAGGTCCGAGCCCCCGTAGACCCGGCAGGCATCAGGCACCCCGCGGAACTCGCCCTGCTGCAACGTCGTCACGAACCGGGTCTTCGGTGCCGGTGACCGCGTCAGGTAGAGGCCGGCCGCGACCAGGACGGCAATGACGATTGCCGCGCCGCCCCAGGTGACCAGCCTGCGCTTGGACCGGCGGCGGCGAGCAGCCGCCGCCCGGCTGCGGCCCGGCAGCCTGCGCAGGCGCGCGGGCTGCTCCTGCTCGCGCCGCGGAACCGGTCCGGGCCCGTCGAACCGGTCGGGCCCGTCGAACCGGTCGGGCTCGCCGAAACGGTCAGGCTCGCCGAAACCGTCAGGCTCGCCGAACTGGTCAGGCTCGCCGGGCTCTGGCCGCCGGTCCCGCTCTCGCACCCTGGGTGGGGCCACGGACCGGCGCGACCGGGAGCCCGGCCTGAGCGGCTCGATGCCGCCAGGGACCGCCCACGGCGGCAGGTCGGAGTCCGGGTCAGGTCCTTCATCGAAAGCGTCAACCACCTGCCACCCGGTCCTGCGGGGCTCCTGCGACGTCCTGGACCGCGAGGCTGGGCGCCCCGGACCTGACCGGCCGGGGTGATGAGGCTGGCGAGGCGGGTAGCCCTGCTCAGTCACGGCGCGCCTCCCTGACGGGCATCCGACCATGCGTTACGACAGCAAGCTCACCTGGATTCAGGCAGTGTACTGGCGTCGGGTGGGCCAAGGAGCGACAGATCAGAACAATTGTTGCCTGAGCACCATGCTCCGCACTATCGCAGCGGCTCGGCGAGCACCAACCTGAGCTGGCCCGCCGCGGCATCCCACCTGTTCCCGTAGCCGGTGACGGTCACGAACCTGACCTGGTCACCAGTCCCGTTCCACTGATCGCCAGGCGCGTTCCACTGATCGCCCGCCGCAGCCGGAGCGATACCGGGCGCTGGCGCCGGCCGGTCGATGGTCACCCGGAGGTATCCAGGCGCCAGGTTCTCGACCATGCCTTCGCCCCACTCCACCACCGTGACCGAGTGATCGAGATCCGCGTCCAGGTCGAGGTCGTCGACCTCTAGCCGACTGCCGAGCCGGTAGGCGTCGGCGTGCACGAGGTCAGGACCTCCGCGCAGCGACGGGTGCACCCGGGCGATCACGAACGTCGGCGACGTAACCGGGCCCCGCACGGCCAGGCCCTCGCCGAGCCCCTGGACCAGCGTGGTCTTGCCGGCCCCCAGCGAGCCGCCTAGGACGACAAGATCGCCCGCGCGCAGCAGGCGGGCGAGCCTGTTGCCGAGCAGGCGCATCTGGGCGGCGCCGGGAACCGCGAGCCTCGCCGTCACCGCGGGAACGCCGCCCTCAGCGCCCTGACCGTTCGCTGCGGCCAGCGAACGACTGGCGGCAGATCGCTCAGGCATTGCCGGCCCGGGTGGCCACGGCCTGGGTGAGGAGGTCTGCGATGGCCTCGTTGACTTCATCGGGCCGCTCGAGAATTACGACGTGGCCGGCGCCGTGGATCTTGACGAGCTTCGCGTCGCGGATTGCCGAGGCGATTCCCTCCGACAGGCTCGGGTCGACTAGCCGGTCGCGGTCGCCGGTGAGGACGAGCGTCGGAACGTTACCGAGCACCTTGAGCGCGTGTCTCTTCTCGTGCCCGACAAGCGCCACATAGAAGTCGGCGATGACGTCGATCGGCGTGGATCTGATGATTCGCTCGAGGAAGTCCACCAAGGTCGGGCTCACGTTGGGATCGCCGAACGCGATCCGTCTCGTGCCGAGGAACGCTATATCGCTGGCCGACCGCCTGCCGCGCTCCACGACCTCGGCGATCCGCCCCTTAGAGGCGCCAGTCATCATCGACGGCATGGCAGCACGGACCGCCGGGCGCACCAGGGCAGGCAGCCAGGTGACCGGGTCGATGGTACCGGCCGCGGTCGAGATCAGCACGGTCCCGATGACCTTGCTGCCGAACAGCTCAGGGTGCTGGTCCGCCAGCGCCATGATGGTCATGCCGCCCATCGAGTGGCCGACAAGCACCACTGGCGTGTCACCGGGCGCCGTGGCCAGCATCACCTCGTGCAGGTCGGCCCCCAGCTGGTCGATCGTGACCAGGTTAGGATCGGAGCGGCCCGACCTGCCATGACTGCGCTGGTCCCAGAAGACCAGCCTGGCCAGGCGACCGAGCCCGGCCGCCTGGTAATACCAGACGTCGGAATTCAGCGTGTATCCGTGGCAGAAGATCATCGTGACCTGGGTCGCGGTTGCGTCCGGCTGCGTCGAGGTCCCGCTGACCTCGACGTGCAGCGGCAGGCCGTCATCGGCCCGCACGGTCATCGGCTCGCCGCGGATGTCACCGAACGGCTCGCCCGCCGCCGGGTCAGGACGCAGCCTGATCCGGCCGACCGCTATCTTCTCGGCCATCACGACAGCGCCCGCTCCGGCGGCGATCGCGCCGGCAGCGAGCCCAGTCACACCGGTGAGCCTGCGCCAACTGACCATTAGACCTCCTGCCCGCGCGCGTGTGCTACCTCAGCGTGGTCACTCGCGTCCCGGACCCGGGCCGCGGCAGGCGGCACGGCCGTGACCCCCGCCCCAGCGACTGCAGCTTCTGCTCCGTCAGTCTTGGTTACTCCACAGTAGCTTCTCGGGATCTTTCCGGTAAACCTCGTCACGATGTCATAGGACACAGTGCCCATCAGGTCGGCCCATTCCTGGGCGGTGGGCTCGCCCTGGTCGCCGGGACCGAACAGCACGACTTCGTCCCCTGCCTCGACCGGCACATCGCCGGCATCGACCACGCACTGGTTCATGCAGACCGTGCCCGCGACGGTCAGGCGCTGGCCGCGGACGAAGACGGGCGCCGTGTTCGTCCCGGTTCGGGGAATGCCCTCGTTGTAGCCGAGCGGAACCAGCCCGAGCGTGGTCTCCGTCCCGGTCACGTACCTGTGGCCATAGGAAACTCCGGTTCCTCGAGCGACCCGTTTGACCTGAACAAGATGGGTTCTGACGGTCATGGCCGGCCGGAGCCAGCCGGGCGCACCCCCGGGCAGCGTGCACAACCCGGTTACGCCGCCGCCCGGCCTGACTAGATCGAACCAGCTATCAGGCCTGGTGAGCAGCGCCGGCGTGTTGGCGAGGTGCCGCACCGCAGGCCGCGCCCCAGCGCGCTCAGCCTGTCCGAGCGCGTCGCGGAAGGCCGCTATCTGCGTGTCCACGGACGGATGGCCTGGTATGTCCGCGCAGGCCAGATGGGACCAGATGCCGATGATTTCGCACCGGCCAGCGGCCTGCTCGGCGAGGGCCGCATCCAGCAGCTCAGGCCACCGCGCCATCGGAGCGCCGCCGCGGCTCATCCCGGTGTCCGCCTTCAGGTGCACCCGCGCGGCCACGCCGATGGTCCCGGCCGCGGCGCTGATCTGCCTGATCAGGCCGGCGGTACCGGCGCTGAGGTCCACACCGACCGAGATGGCGTCGCGGTGCGGCGCGTCGGGCGAGGCCAGCATGCACAGCACCGGCGCGGTGCACCCGGCCGCGCGCAGCGCGAGTGCCTCTTCGATGTGGCCGACGCCGAGCCAGGTCGCGCCGCCTGCGAGCGCTGCCGCCGCGGTCCGCACCAGCCCGTGCCCGTAGCCGTCGGATTTGACCACGGCCATGACCTCGGCGTTTCCAACATGCTCGGCCAGCGCGGCGACGTTCGACCTGACCGCGGCGAGATCGACGATCGCTTCAGAATGCCCGTCCATGGCCCTCAAGTGTGCCAGCAGCCGCAGACCACGCAGTCAATCCCAGGATGGACCCGGCGATCCCCGGATGGACCCGGCCGGTGAGTTGCCGGCTGCCAAGCCGCAGCGCGGTTCGCAGCCGCCGCCTGCACGTGGTTAGGTAAATCCATGGTCGAACTCATTCCCAGGAATGTCCTCTTCGGCAACCCGGAGCGGGTCAGTCCCCGACTTTCACCCGACGGGACCAGGCTCGCCTGGATCGCGCCCAAGGACGGCGTACTCAACGTCTGGCTGGCTCCGGTCAGCCCGCATACTGGCGTGGACTGGGCGGAGGCCGAGGTCGTGACCGACGACAACGACCGCGGAATCAGGCAGTTCGCCTGGGCACACGACAACAGGCACCTGCTCTACCTGCAGGACACCGGGGGCGATGAGAACTGGCGGCTGCACGATGTCGACCTAGCGACGATGCAGCGCCGCGACCTCACTCCGTTCGACGGCGTGCAGACGCAGATCGTCGCGATGGAGCGCGACTTCCCCACCGAAGTCCTGATAGGCCTGAACAAGGACAACCCTGAACTGCACGATGTGTACCGGCTCGACCTGGAGAAGGGTGAACTGACCAAGGAAGTCGACAACCCGGGCTTCCTGGCCTGGATCGCCGACTCCAAGCTCGTCGTCCGCGGCGCGTTCGCGCCGCAGCCAGACGGCGCGATCGTTGCGATGGTGCGGGACAGCGCCGACGACGACTGGCGCGAGCTGCTGAGGATACCGGCCGAGGACGCTCTGACCACCGACCCGGTGACGTTCAGCGCCGACGGGCGCTCGCTGCTGATGGTCAGCTCGGTCGGCGCGGAGACGGCGAGGCTGGTCAGGATCGGCCTGTCGACCGGTGCCGAGGAGGTGCTCGCAGCTGATCCGCAGGCCGACGTCAGCGGCGTGCGGATCGATCCGGACACCAGGGAACCTCAGATCGTCGTCGTACTGCGGGACAGGTCCGAGTACATCGTGCTCGACCCGTCAGTGGCCGACGACCTGACAGCGATTCGCGCGCTGCATCACGGCGACCCAAGCTTCGTGAGCGCTGACGACGCCGAGAGGACGTGGCTGATCGCCTTCACAAACGACACGGGCCCGGTGCCGTACTTCGCGTACGACCGGGCGAGGCGGCAGGGTAGCTTCCTCTTCGAGCACCAGCCCGCGCTCAGCCAGTACACGCTCGCCCCGATGGTCCCGTTCTCGCTGCGGACCCGAGATGGCCTGGTCATTCACGGGTACGCGACCTTCCCGCCTGACGGCCAGAAGGCCGGGCTGCCGACGGTTCTCAATGTGCACGGCGGCCCGTGGGCCAGGGACGCCTGGGGCTACGACCCCGAGGCCCAATGGCTGGCCAACCGCGGCTACCTCTGCCTGCAGGTCAATTTCCGCGGCTCAACCGGCTACGGCAAAGCATTCGTCAACGCTGGTGACCGTGAGTGGGGCGCCAAGATGCAGGACGACCTCACCGACACGGTCGCGCACGCGGTCGCCGAAGGCTGGTCCGACCCGAAGCGGGTCGCGATTTACGGCGGGTCTTATGGCGGTTACGCGGCGCTGGCCGGCGCGACGTTCACGCCCGGCATCTACTGCTGCGCGGTGGACATCGTCGGGCCCGCCAACCTCAAGACCCTGATCGAGACGGTGCCGCCCTACTGGGCTCCGATGATCGCCCAGTTCCACCGCAGGGTCGGGAATCCGGAGCAGGACGTCGAGTTCCTCTGGTCGCGCTCGCCGCTATCGCGCGCCGATCAGATCTCGATTCCGCTGCTGATCGCCCAGGGCGCCAACGACCCCCGGGTCAAGCAGGACGAGTCGGAGCAGATCGTCGCCGCGCTCAAGGAGGCGGGGATCGAGCACGAGTACCTGCTGTTCCCCGACGAGGGCCACGGCTTTGCCAAGCCGGCGAACAGGATGATCTTCTACGCAGCGGCCGAGAAGTTCCTGGCGCATTACCTCGGCGGCCGCGCGGAGGACTAGGGAGTGTCTCCCTAGCTGCTCACCAGGCAACCGCTGGCATGACCGGTGGCCGGGAATGCGCGGGCCAGGGCTTCGGCGATCATCTGCGCGCGATGCTTGTAGCCGAGCGAGGTAAAGTGTATCCCATCGGAAATATACCATTTCGTCCTGACTTCTGCGGCCCAGTTGTATACCCGCATGTTGGGGTATTTCGGACACACCTCGACCAGCGCCTGATCCCAGCGGAGCATATTGGCTTCTGCGTACGGGCCGCTTGACAGCAGTGATCTGACATTCACCCACATCACCGGCTCGCCGCCCGCTGCCTTCATCATCTGGTTGATCCTCGTGGCCAGGCCGACATTTGACCCGGCTGCCACGTCCGCGGTGTCGTTCGTCCCCAGCGCGATCACCCAGCAGCCCCTGAACCCGCCGCGGATCAGATTCCGCGCCGCATCGTAGCCGTTGACCTGGCCGGGCAAGACCTCGACGACCGA
>DASWGE010000040.1:0-2045 GCA_036393895.1 Streptosporangiaceae bacterium
CCTGACCGTCATGCTCACCGCCCGCGGTGCGCAGCCGAGGCCCGCCGCTGCCGCCTACCAGCTGCCAGCGCCAGTTCGCACGCAGGCGGCTGCGCTGTCATTGGCGGTCATGCTCGAGCGGCAGGTAGCGGCCGCGTATCTGGGCCTGGTCGCGGTCCACGATGCCGCGCTGCGGACGTTCGCCGCCCAGAACATGCGCTACTCCGCTGTGCGGGCGGCACGCTGGAGCGGCAAGGCCGAGACCTTCCCCGGTCTGCCCGCGTCCTCGCTCCGACGCAGCGGGCATACCGCCCGCTAGGTTCTGGGATATGGCAATCGTTGAGGTGGACATCTCGATGTCGGTGGACGGGTTCGTCACCGCCTGGCCAGTGCCGAGAAATTAGGAGGGCGCGAGACCAGCGCTCACGCCGGCGATCCAGCGCGCGCAGTTTCGGGCGCTCCAGGCGCCGAGGATCGCGCCCACAGCGACTCGGGCAGCGGTTCGGTGTGCAGGACGGTCAGCCGCGATACGGCCCTGGTGAGCGCGACATACAGCCGTTGCAGGCCGCGCGCCCCGGCTGCCGCTATCCTGCTCGGCTCGACGACTATGACGTGGTCGAATTCGAGGCCTTTGGCGAGGCTGACCGGAACGACAACCAGCTGGCTATCGCCCGTGTCGCCGTCGAGAATCACGTGCGGCAGGCCAGAACGGCTCAGCATCGCGGCAACTTCCGCCGTTTCCGCATCCGAGGTAATCACCGCGATCGACCCGGGCCTGGTAAGCGCGTCGGCGCAGGCGTCCGACACCGCGGCGGCCAAGCCGGTCGCGGGCACCTCGGTGACGGCGAGTGAGCCAGGATCCTGGCGCACGGACATCGCGGGAGCGAGTTCCGGCGCGATCTGCCCGAGCAGCCGGCTGGCGAAGTCGAGTATCTGACGCGGCACCCGGTAACCGGTCGTGAGTATCTCCAGCGTCGCCTCCGGCTTGCCGAGGTGAGCAAGCAGCCGCTCCCAGCTCGGGGTAGCCCAGGGCGTGGTTCCCTGCGCGATATCGCCGAGCACGGTTACCGACCCCGTGGTGCACCGCCTGCCGATCGCCCGGGTCGCCATCGCCGACAGGTCCTGGGCCTCGTCGACAACGACGTGGGCGAGGCTGGGCGTCCGCTCGATCATGTCCGTGACCTCGTCGATCAGCACCGCATCGGCGGCTGACCAGCGCGCGGTGCCCGGGCCGCGCGGCGGGCGCGGCCAGGAGATTGCAGCCTGCTCGGCCGGGCTGAGCAGGCCATCGGCGGCCTGCCTGAGCACGGCAGCATCGGAGAGGAGCGCGAATACCACCCGGACCGGATCTGCCTTCGGCCAGATCGAGTTCACAGCGGCCCTGACCTGGCTAGTCCGGCGGACGGCCTCGTGCGTCCTGTCGTCGCAGGTCTCGCCAGCGACTTCCATCTGGCTGAGGATGACGTGCGCGATCCGGTGCGAGAGCATGTCACGGCCGGTTCCGTACCGAACGCCGCGTTCCCGCAGCTCCGCGACGAGCTCCGCGATCCGCGCTGCCGGCACCCGCCACCGGCGTGCGCCCCGCGACAAGATGATCGCCTCGGCAGGCTCGCCGATCCGGTCCCACAGCGCCGCGTGCAGCACCTCGACCATCCGGGCGTCGCCTTTGAGCCGCGCCGCCTCCTCTCCGTCCGTGCCTCGGACGGGCACAGCCGAGATCATCTCGGTGACCGATGTTTGCTCGGCGTCGAACTCGCCGAGCGCGGGCAGGACGTTGCGGATATAGGCCAGAAAGGCCCGGTTCGGGCCAAGTACCAGCACACCACCCCGGCTCATCCGCTCCCGGTGGGCGTAGAGGAGATAAGCCACCCGGTGCAGCCCCACAGCCGTCTTCCCCGTTCCAGGGGCGCCCTGCACGCAGATCGACTCGGCGGCGTTCGCGCGCACGATATCGTCCTGCTCCGGCTGGATCGTGGCGACGATGTCGCGCATCGCCCCCGATCGCGGCCGTTCGATTTCGTCAATCATGATCCGGCTGAGCGGAACCTGGCCGGGCGCGGATTGTC
>DASWGE010000041.1:0-5845 GCA_036393895.1 Streptosporangiaceae bacterium
CCCCCCGGGTACCCCACGTCTTCCAGGCCTATTACCCGATCCTCGACGAAGCGGCCGCAGCGCTGGACAGAGCCGGACAGCTCCTGTCGGCACATCTCGCGGGTGCAGAACGCGTCACCGCCTAGCGAAAGGCAGAACGCAGGCGGCGTAGAACAGGGTCACCCATTCGTGTTCGCGGTGCCAGCCTTCGGGCAGGCGCAAGGTGATGTGTCCTCGGCCGTACCGGGCGGTGCGGGCGGCGACATCGATCAGATCGCGGCGGATGGTGGAGCCGCGGGCTCTGGCGTAGGCGAGGCTGGCCAGGGACCCGGCGGCGCGCAGCAGGTTGTGCGCGAACGCGGCGCAGGTCAAGCCAGGCGGCGTTGGCCGGGAAGATCCCCGAGGTCAGGCCGGGAACAGCTCCTCCTGCCCGGCACGCTTGTTCTCATCAGGCCAGCAATTTGCGGGTTTCTGCGTCCAGTTCGATGTTCGCGGCAGACATGTTTTCTTCGAGGTGAAACATAGAGGACGTGCCGGGGATCAGGAGTACCTCTGGCCGTAGATCAAGCAGCCATGCGAGTGCCACCTGAGCCGGAGTGCAGCCCAGGCGCGCTGCGGTATCTGCTACCTGCGTGCTAACCAGCACTGGATTGCCCCGGGAGAATCCCGAACCGAGCGGGAAGAAAGGCACGAAGGCGATGCCGCGGGCGTGGCACTCCTCAAGTATTGGCATGGAGCGCCGGTCCGAGAAGTTCATCAGGTTCTGCACGCATGCAATGTCGGTGATCGCGAGCGCGTAGCGAAGGTGATCTAGGGAGACATTACTGAGGCCGATGCCGCCGATCAGCCCGTCGTCGCGCGCTTTCACCATCGCGGCCAGCTGGTCTTCGAACCTCTGGTCAGGCCTGGCGTCGTCCATCAGGCGCAGGTTCACGACGGCGAGGTGATCGACCGCCAGGCTGCGAAGGTTATCCTCGATCCCCTGCCTGAGCTGGGCCGGCCGGTCGTACCGGAGCACCCCGCCCGATGCGTCCCGTTGCGCGCCCACCTTGCTGACCAGGGCAAGGTCGTCAGGGTAGGGGTACAGCGCCGCCCGGATGAGCTCATTGGCGACTTCGGGGCCATAGAAGTAGGCAGTGTCGATGTGATCGACCCCGAGGTCGGCCGCGCGCCGCAGGACCGCGATGGCCGCATCACGATCTCGCGGCGGGCCGAACACACCCGGACCGGGCAGCTGCATCGCGCCGAAGCCGATGCGGAACACGGTTACTGGTCCCAGAACATGACGGCGTGGCTCCATACGGCTATGGTCCTGCCTAAATAGGTGAGCCCGCATCGCCAGGATCTAGTGACCACGGTGCTAAATATGTTGCGGATATGGGTGTTCACGGTGTTGACCGAGGCGGGTAGCTCGCTGGCGATCTCGGTAGCGCCTCGAGCGCGAATCTCGCGACATCATGCGGTCCAGGCAGGGCACGCATGACCACCCGGAGGTGATCCGGAAGACGTCGGAACGAAAATCACCAGAACCAGGTGACATCAGCTCACCGGGTCCGGCCCTACGGTCGGACAGGTTCGCTCGTAGTCGTTCGGCTCCACGCCAACGGCAGTCAGGAGGTAGGCATCATGAGCTCCCAAGTGGCGGTCGTGATCGGAGCGGGCGCGCTCGGGCGCGCCACAGCAGCGATCCTCGCCGACAGTGGCCTCACAGTGGTGGCTGTCGACCGGACTCAGGATGCGCTGCGAGAACTGCCCGGCAGCATCCGGAGCGAGGTAGCCGACACCACCGATCCCGCGACGGCGACGCCGCTTGTCGACCGGCTCGCCCGCGAGATCGGGCCTCCGGCCGTCCTGGTGAATACCATCGGGGCATTCCGGCAGGGAGACGCGCTCAGCACGACACCAGAGACGCTGCAGCTCATGATCGATGTCAACCTGGGACCCGCGCTGTGGATGACCCAGGCGGTAGCTCCGCACATGACGCAGCTGGGCTCAGGCGCCATCGTGCACGTAGCGGCCCGGCCGGCGATCGAGCCGTCCGGCGGCATGGCCGCCTACAGCGTGAGCAAGGCGGCCCTGGTCCACCTGACCCGGATCCTGGATGTCGAGCTGCGCCCGCGCGGAATCCGGGTCAACGCGGTCGCGCCTCAGTTGCTGGATACCGCCACGAACCGGGCGGCGTTCCCGGATGAGGTGATGGCCCACGCTGTCGCGCCGGAAGCGATCGCCGCCGTGATCGCTTTCCTTGTCAGCGATGCCGCGGCGCCGGTGAGCGGAGCGATTCTGTCGGCCTACGGTGCTTGAGAACCGAAGCCCGGCAATGTCAACGTTCCCGCTTGGCCGGTGGCAAGTGAGGCGGTCCGGATACGGTGCCATGCAGCTCGATGGACCGTTCGCATCCGGTGGGCCGGCTGACCCGGCAGCAGCCGTGGCCGTCCTCCGGGCTGCAGTCGCAGCAGGTGTAGACCACATCGACACGGCCCAGTATTACGGCGCGGTCAACGACCTGATCCGCGAAGCGCTCTACCCCTACTCGGACCAGCTGGCGATCGTCAGCAAGGTCGCAGTCGGCGGCGGGCTGGCCGCTGGGAGCCCGTCCGGAGAATCGCGTCAGCTGCGCGCGGGCATCGCCGACAATCTGCGCAGTCTCCGGGTGGGCCAGCTCGCGGCGGTGAACCTCCGCCTGCCCGGTGAGGGCAGCGTCGATGCGCGCTTCGATGATCAGCTGGCGGCCCTGGTGGCGGCGCGCGACGAGGGCCTGATCGCGGGGGTCGGGCTGAGCAACGTCAGCCTCCGGCAGCTGCGCCATGCTGCGGCGGGGACGGACATCGTCTGCGTGCAGAACCTGTTCCATCTCGCCGACCGCAGCTCGACTCCGGTTCTGAGGGAGTGCCTGAGCCGCGGGATCGCGTTCGTGCCGTTCTGTCCGCTTGGCTGGCCTCGCGGCGAGGCGAACCCGGTGCTCCGCAGCCCGGTGGTGAACAAGACTGCTGCCCGTCTCGGGGTCACCGCGGCGCAGGTCGCGCTGCAGTGGCTGCTGCAGTGTGCCCCTAACGTGTTGCTGATTCCCGGGACTGCGTCCCTGGCGCACCTGCGCGACAACCTGGCCGCCGAGGAAGTGACGCTCGACGAAAAGGCTCTGCGCGACCTGGACGGGATGGTGAGAAGCCCAGGCGCTCCTTGACGACCGGAGTGGCTGGTAGCGGCCATACTGCTCGATGTCGTCGTACCCGACGGAGTTGTCGGCTGACCCGATAGCTGCCGCAGCCTCGGTGCGGCCTGCACCACTGCAAGGGTCGCCCGCTCGCTGCCGCTGATGCCATTGGCAAAGCCGAGATTCATGCCGGCCGGCCGTCTCCCGCCGGCCTGCACGTTCGAGCGCACCGGGCCGATCATCGCCAGCACAGGGCGAATCACCAAGATCCGGTGATGACCTTTCACCCGCCTGCCGGCGAGCCTCGCCTCGTTGCGTACTTGCACGGCCGCCAGGGGACGTGCCCGACAATCCAGGGAGATACCGTGACATCACCAGCCACCGGCGCGACTGGCGCCGCAGACCTGCCCGACTACGCGCCCATCCCGCGGTCCGCGCTGGGCCAGGCCCTGAACGAGCAGGGGTACTACGTCGGGCGCGTGGAGCGGAACCTGTACTGGGTCACCGACGGGGTCTACCAGTCGGCGTTCCTGACCACCGACGACGGGGTGCTGCTGTTTGACGCGCCGCCGTCCATCGGGGGCAACCTGCGGCGGGCCGTGGACGAGATCGCCGCCGCCAACGGCGTGAGCAACCGGGTCACGCACCTGGTCTACTCCCACCACCACGCCGACCACGCCGCCGCGGCCTCGCTGTTCGACGGGGACGTGGTCCGCATCGGGCACGAGGAGACCCGGCGGCTGCTGCTGCGCGACGATGACCCGACCCGGCCGGTCCCGGAGGTGACCTTCGCCGACCGCTACACCCTCGAGGTCGGGGGCGAGCGCGTGGAGCTGGCCTGGCACGGCCCCAACCACTCGCCGGACAACATCTACATCCACTTCCCCGGCCACGACACGCTCATGTTCATCGATGTCGTCAACGCCGGCTGGGTGCCCATCTACAACGTCAACCTCAGCGAGGACGTGCCCGGTTACATGCAGGCCCCAGCGACCGCGCTGAACTATCCCTGGCGGCACTTCATCTGCGGGCACCTGGGCCGGCTCGCCACCCGCGAGGACGTCGCGGTGCACCAGCAGTACATCGCCGACATCGAGGCCAGCGCGCGGGAGGCGCTGGCCACCGTCGACCCGGTGCCGTTCTACATGAGGTACGGGGAGAACGCCTGGGCCGGGGTCAAGGCCCACCTCGACACCGTCACCGAGCGCGCGGCCGCGCCCATCATCGCCAAGTACACCGGCGTCCTGGCGGCCGCGGACATCGAGGTCTTCACCAGGACCACCACGTTCGCCATCATGCAGTCGCTGCGCCTCGACTCCGGGCCCAGCGGACCGGTCCATTCCTGACCAGAACGCACCAGGGCGATCTCGGTCCTGGTGCGCCACCTGGTCGGTTCCGCGCACCCGGTTCAGGTTCTTCGACGAGCCATCCACCGGCCTGCACCCACTTGACGTCGCCACTCTGGCCAGCGTGTTCGACTGGCTGCTGGATACGGAGCCACGATCACCGTCATCGATCACGACCTCGACCTGCTCGCCGCCGCTGACCACCTCATCGACATGGGGCCCGGCGGCGGCCCAGACGGCGGGCGCGTTCTTTTACACGTCATGCCCCTCGCGCAGCGCGTCGAGAACCGTAAAGCCATGCAGGCCCCGTTAGGTGATCTGGCGCCTAAGCCAGGGATCTTCACGGTGAGCAGGTATCACCACGTTCTGGCGATCTCGCCTCGGGGGTGAGCCGGCGGACCTCGAGCAGGTCAAGGCCAAGCGCTTCGATCTCAGCCAGGACGCCGTATAGCCCGGGTTGGTCCAGCACGCCGGTCAAGACTGTCTCTGGACCCTGCCGCTCCCATGCCATCGCCGGAAACGCGGACAGCAACATGGCGCCGAGATGGCCGTTGATCCGGATCATGTAACTGGCGGATGCAGGGCCCATGCACCGATCGTCCAGCGCGACCAGGTGAGTCCACATCGCCAGGATCTGGTGACTCGGCGCCCGGATGGCGTAACGCGGTCCAGCGCTGTTGCGCTGGCCATCGCCCGGGCACGTAACCTGTACACGGTGCTGAGAGGCGGAGGGCGGCAGGCTAACGCGCTGGGGATCGGGTTCAGGCGTGGTATTTAGGGCAAATCAGCGAAAGCCGGGTCCGGCAGCTCTGCGGCTGATTCAGCGCGGGGAACTTCTCGCATCCCTCGATCGCGCGGCGGAAGCCAAGGTAACGCTTATCTCGGCCCCCGCAGGCAGCGGCAAGACCTCGCTGTTGCGGGCCTGGGCGGATGGGCCGGGTCAGCCGTATCGGCTGGCAGTCGTCCAGGTGCGGCGCGATCAGCAGGACTCCCAGCAGTTCTGGATCGCCGTCCTCAGCGCCATCCGGCAGGCCTCGGGCACGTCCGGCGAGGGCGAGCAGCTGGCAGCGACACCCGAATTCAACCAAGGGGCGATCGCCGACAGAGTTCGTTCGGAGCTCGCTGAACATCGCGACCGCACCTTTCTGATCATCGATGATCTCCACGAGCTGACCTCGCCAGAAGCGCTCACGCAGCTAACCCGGCTGCTGGAGAAGCTCCCCCAGCATGTGCACGCGATCCTCGCGACGCGGCGTAGTCTGCCGCTACGGCTGCACAAGCTTCGCCTCGCCGGCGACCTGGCCGAGATCCGTACCGCAGATTTGCGTTTTACGCAGCGCGAGACCCGCGAGTTCCTGGAGGCTTC
>DASWGE010000042.1:0-5009 GCA_036393895.1 Streptosporangiaceae bacterium
ATCATCCGCGACCTGGACACCCCTCCGATCGTCATCGGGCACTCGTTCGGCGGCCTCATCGCGCAGCGGCTGCTCGGACAGTCGCTGGCAGCCGCGGCGGTTGCGATCGACGCGGCGCCCATCAAAGGCGTCCTCAATCTCCCGCCATCGGCGCTGCGCGTTGCCTCCATCGCCCTGCGCAAGCCAGCCAACCGGCGCGAGGCGGTCTCGCTGACCCAGGACCAGTTCCGGTATGGCTTCGGGAATGCGCTGCCGGAGCGCGAGTCGGTCGAGCTATTCGAGCGGTGGGCAGTGCCGTCGCCTGGCAAGCCACTGTTCGAAGCGGCGCTGGCCAACTTCACGCCGCGCTCCCCGGCCAAGGTCAATACGCATAACAAGACTCGGGGACCGCTGCTCCTGATCGCGGGCGGACGTGATCACACGGTGCCTGCCTCGATCACCACGTCGACCCGCAAGCTCTATCACAAGTCGCCGGCCATCACGGACTTCCGCGAGTTCCCCGACCGCGGTCACTCGCTCACGCTCGACCACGGCTGGCAGGAGGTCGCGCAGTACGCGCTTGACTGGCTCAGGCAGCGGTCGCTGTAACCGCCGTCACCGCTTGCCGGAACCCACTGCTTCCAGCTCTCCGGTCAGGTCGGCGTCCAGCTTGGCCGCGCGGGCCAGCCGGCTTGGCCACCACACGTTCCTGCCGATGTCCAGGTTCAGCGCGGTCACGAGAACCGACCGGACGATGATGCTGTCCAGCAGCACGCCGAAGGCCACAGCAAACCCGAGTTCGGTCAGGAACGTGACCGGCAGGGTACCGAGCACGCCGAACGTCCCGGCCAGCACCGCACCGGCCGACGTGATCACGCCCCCTGTAGCCGCCAGCCCGATGAGCGCGCCACGGCGCGCGCCGTGCTGCTTGGCTTCCTCCCTGACCCTGGTCATCAGGAAGATGTTGTAGTCGATCCCGAGTGCGACCAGGAAGACGAACACGAACAGCGGGAAGGACGTGTCCGCACCACCGAAGTGGAATATGTGGTTGAACACCAGCGCGCTGACCCCGAGAGCGGCCGCGAATGAGAGCACCACGGTTGCGATCAGCATGATCGGCGCGATGATGGCGCGGAGCAGCAAGGCGAGGATGACGAAGACGACGGCGAGGATCAGCGGGATGATCAGATCCCGGTCATGCCCCGAGGCCCGCTGCACGTCCAGGTTGACCGCGGTATTCCCGCCGACCAGCGCGTGCGCACCTGGTACCGGGTGCACCGCCGCGCGAACGCGGTCGATGGTCGTATACGCGGTCTGGCTGTCTGGCGCTGACGTCAGGGTGCCTTCCAGGAAGGCGTGACCGTCATGAACCTGCGGCGCAGTAACCGCCGTGATGCCACGTACCCCGGCGAATGTCGTGCGCAGCTGGGCGGCCGCCCCCGGGTTGCCGACGACGACCACAGGCTGGCCGACTCCGGCCGGGAAGTTCCTGTCGAGCACCTGCTGGCCTACGACCGAGTCTGGGTGATGCCCGCCGAATGACTGCGCGGCGGTCAGGCCGCTGGCCTTCAGGCCGGTCAGGCCCACTGCCATCGCGCCGAGAACCAGCGCGGTTGCAACCCAGACCACGCGTGGCCTGACGGCTACCCTGCGGCCGACGCGAGCCCAGAAGCCGCTGCTCGTCGGCTCGGCCGAGCCGAACGTGGGCCGGACCGGCCAGAAGATCCACCGGCCGAAGATCACGAGCAGCGCGGGGAGCAGCGTGATCATGGCCGCAAGAGCCACGCCGACGCCGATCGCGAGCACCGGGCCCATGCCCTTGGTCGAGTTCAGCTCCGCGATGGTCAGCGTGAGCAGGCTGAGGATGACGGTGCCAGCGCTCGCGATGATCGCCGGGCCGGCCCGGCGCAGCGCCACGGCCATGGCCTCGTGCCGGTCCTCATGGCGCCGCAGTTCCTCCCGGTACCTGGCCGTCAGCAGCAGGGCGTAGTCAGTTCCCGCACCGAATACCAGCACGCTCAAGATGCCGGCACTCTGGCCGTTCACGGTCAGGCCCGCATGGGCGGCCAGTAGGTAGACCAGTGCCTCCGCGCTGATCAGCGCGATCACGACGGTTACGACCGGCAATAGCCAGAGCGCCGGGCTGCGGTAGGTGATCAGCAGCAACACGACGACGACTGCCAGCGCGGAAAACAACAACGTGGTGTCGATGCCGCTGAAGGATTTAGCGGAGTCCGCGGCGCTCCCGAGCGGCCCCGCGATGTGGACGGCCAGGCCATCCGCGTTCGAGCGCGCGTTCGAGCGCAGCTTGTCGACCGCCGCGGTGGCTCCGTTCCAGCCCTTGGAGCCCAGGTTGACAGGGACCAGGGTCTGGGCCGCCTTACCGTCGGCGGCGAAGAACGGCCCGGCGATCTTGTGCTGCACCGCCCCTGGCACGCCGGCGAACGCTGCGGCATCCTGGATCGCCTTGTGCCGGTCGGCTGCGGTCAGGCCAGATGGCCGGTCGTAGACGACCACGGCCGGGAAGATATTCGGTGACTGGAAGGCCGACTGCAGTTTCAGCACCTGTGTCGACTCGGCCTTGGCGGGAAGCCACGCCTGGGCGTCGTTCTTCTCCGCTCCGGTAAGCTTCCCCGATAGCGGTGCGGCGACGGCCGCCATGATCAGCCAGAACACCAGGACGGCCCACTTGGTACGGCGGCCTCCAGGCAAGCGCAGCAGGGCGCGGGCCTTGCTCATCTTCAGCTCCAGATCCCTCGGTTCGTCAGTCAAGCTCAGCCCGCGCGCCATGTCTGGTGCACGAGGACCAGAACAAGTTATATCGCGACTTGCAGAGGAGCCACAAGTTATATCTCGAAGCAGGGAACTACAAGGTCTTCTGGGCAAAATGCCGGTGACGCCACCTAGAACGGCTCAGGCATCAGCCAGCGGCCTGACGCTGCGCCAGTCCTGCTTGCTCGACAGCGGACGATCGCCGTAGGCCCAGACATCCCCGCAGGCGAAGGCGAGTGCCAAGAGGGCCGCGCTCACCGAATCGCGCGTTCCGATTGAGCGCCGGCTCGCCAGGCTGGTCGCGGCGTCGAGCGAGTCACTCGCCAGGCCAGCTGCGATCCAGCGCCGGATGTCGCCGTGGTCGCCCGCCCGCACCGCAGCGACGGTTCCGAGACCGAGTACCAGGTCTCTGATGCCGATCGTCCGCATCAGCAGCGTGTCCGCAGCCGTTGGCTCCTGATTTGCCAGCCGCATGGGCACGCGCGGCGCCGTCACCAGCGCGACGCCAACTGCCGACCTCAGCCATCCCATCGCCTCGCATCTGGTGATCGGCACGGACGACAGCGTACAAGGCACCCGCGCGGCCACTGCGCCGCGGATAGTGCGAACGATCACCGGCTGCTCACCGCCGCGTCGATCACCTGTCGCCGAGCCTTAGCTTTCGTCCCGTAGCTGTACTCCTTGGGAGTCGCACCTTGCGGCTGACTAGGAGGACAAATGCGCTTGACGCCATTCCGGTACCGTGTCGCGCTCGCCGCCGCCGCGGTGGCGCTGCTCGGCTCACCCGCTCTGGCTTCAGTTCCGGCATCGGCAAGCTCACCCGGGTCCGCCATCGGCGGTCATCAGGGCGAGGTCCGGCATGTGCTGCTGATTTCGGTTGACGGGCTGCACCAGCAGGACCTTGCGTGGTACGTGCGGACGCACCCGGACTCGGTGCTAGCTGGGCTGATGCATCACGGCCTGGAGTACAGCAGGGCGCTGACGCCGTTCCCGTCTGACTCGTTCCCCGGGATGGTCGGGCAGGTGACTGGTGGTGATCCCGGCGTGACGGGCGTCTACTACGACGACACCTGGAACCACGCCGTCTTCCCGGCCGGCACCACGAGTTGCTCGGGCCCGGCGCCCGGCGGCGAGGTGACCTATTTCGAAGCCGCAGATATCAACCCCAACTCGCTCGATGCCGGCCAGGGGCTGAGCGGGCTGCCCGGCAGCATCCTGCAGATGACCAGCAACCCGGTGACTGTACTCAACCCAGCGGCCCTGCCGGTCAGCGCGGCCACCTGCAAACCGATCCTGCCCGGCCAGTACCTCCACGTAAATACGATCTTCGAAGTCGCCAGGCAGCATGGCCTGCGCACCGCTTGGTCGGACAAGCACCCGGCCTACCAGGTGCTGTCCGGCCCGTCGGGCACAGGCGTCCAGGATTTCTTCACTCCCGAGATCAACAGCGTGGCGCTCGGCTTCCCGCCGGGCAATGACTGGACCACCGACAATGCCGCCACCATGCAGTACGACTCGTACAAGGTGCAGGCGGTGCTGAACGAGATCGACGGCTTCAATCACAGCCGTGCGCATCATGTCGGCGTTCCCGCCATCTTCGGCATGAACTTCCAGACGGTCTCGACCGCCGAGAAGCTGCCGACGTCGGACGGGCTGACCGGCGGCTACCTGCCGGGCGGGACCGTTCCAGGGCCGTTGCTGACGCGGGCGCTCGACTACATCAACGCCAAGGTCGGCGCGATGGTCGCGGAGGTACGCGCGCAAGGCCTGGCTGGCAGCACGGCGATCATCATCTCGGCCAAACACGGGCAGTCGCCGACCGACCCGAAGGACCTCACCCGCGTGGACGACGGTGCGATCATCGACGGGATCAACGCGGCCTGGAAGGCGGCGCACCCGAGCGCGGGCGATCTCGTCGCCTTCGCCGTAGACGACGACGGCATGCTGATGTGGCTGAATGACACCTCACAGGCAGCGTGTGACTTCGCGGAAAACTATCTGCTGACCCACTCGGCAGCGGGCAACGACATCAACGGCAACCCCGTGACGGTGCAGTCATCTGGGCTCAAGGCCGTCTACGCCGGAGCGGCGTCAGCCGCGTTCTTCGGCGTGCCGCCAGGCGACCCCCGGCACCCTGACATCCTCGGCATCGCCCAGCACGGCATCGTCTACACCGGAAAGAAGGCCAAGATCGCCGAGCACGGAGGCAATGACCGGCAGGACCGCAACGTGCCGATCCTGGTGGTGCTGCCGGGCCT
>DASWGE010000043.1:0-6946 GCA_036393895.1 Streptosporangiaceae bacterium
GCGCCAATCCCCTGGAGGACTCATGCGCCGCGTCGCGTGGGCAGTACTGACCGGTCTGGGCGTTTTTTTCATCATGCTCGCGGTCCTGTCGCGATTCTTCGTGCCGGCCCAGGCGGTCAAGTTTCCGCTCAACGAGTACACCAAGACAACGCTGCAGGCGAACAACGCCAGCTACTTCAGCTCGAAGTCGGTCACAGAACTGTCCGGCGTGACGCTGCAGACGACCACCACCACCAAGGGCGATGTCGCGGCGGCGAAGTCCGTCGGCAGCTCGAAGGTGGCCGTGTGGCAGACCTACTCGGCGGTCGAGGACATCACCAACCATGCGGCCGTTTCGATCCCCACCGACGGCAATTCGCTGGCCTTCGACCGCAAGACTGGCGCTCTCGTGCCGTGGAGCGGCAACACGGTCGCCGGTAAGCCCGTCAACATCAGCGGTCAGGAGCAGGGCAGCCTGTTCCCGCTCGGCACCCAGAAAAAGGACTACCAGGTCTTCGACACGACGCTGCTGCGGCCGGTGACGTTCCATTACACGGGTACCGCGACGACCGACGGCGTGGCGACCTACGTGTTCGTCGCCAACGTCCCCGCCACCCAAGTCGGTACGAAGTCGCTGCCCGGCGCGCTGGTGGGCTTGAAGCCCAGTGAGGTGACGCTGCCGGAGTTCTACAGCGCGAAGGAGACGTACTTCGTCGACCCGGCGACCGGCGTGCCGCTTGCCGTGGACCAGAACGTGCAGCAGACGCTGCAGGACAATGCCGGTACCACTCGTCTGGTCCTGCTGAGCGCGGACTTCAAGACGACGCCAGCCAGCGTTGCGTCGCATGTGAAGACAGTCAAGGACGCCACTACCAAGATCAACGTGCTGAAGGTGATCGTCCCGATCGTGGCGGGCTTGCTCGGCGTCATCCTGCTGGTCATCGGCCTGGTGCTCAGTCGGCTGCAGCCGGAGGATGAGGAGTACGAGGACGATGACGAGGCCATCCGAGTGCCGGCCTAGGTAGCCGCGGGTACGCAGGTCGCGATCGAAGGTGGTTGGTGGGGTTCTGGGAGCGTGCGCAGGAAGACCCTGGCTGGCTTGCCGTCGTCGAGCCGGACGGGACCGAGCATACGGCCGGTGACCTGCTCGGACGGGTGAATCAGCTGGTGCATGCGCTGCGCGCCCGTGGTCTGCGGGCCGGCGACGGGATCACGGCGCTTGTGCCGAACGGGATCGCCCCGGTGGAACTTTGCCTGGCCGCGTTGCAGGCTGGCTGGTACTACACGCCGATCAACTGGCACTTCACCGCCCCTGAAATCGCCTACATCGTGCGTGACACGGAATCGAAGGCGTTCTTCGTACACGAGCGGTTCGCGCAGACCGGCACGGCGGCCGCGGACGAAGCAGGACTGCCCAAGGATGCCCGGTTCAGCTACGGCACCGCGCCGGGCTTCACGGAGGTGGCTGACCTGCGCGCGGGGCAGCCTACGGACTTGCCGCAGGACCGGACCGCGGGCGCGGCGATGCACTACACGTCAGGGACGACCGGCCGGCCGAAGGGAATCAGGCGCGCACTGACCGGCCTGGACCCCGACGTATCCGCCGACCTGCTGACGGGGCTGCTGCAGTTCTTCGGCATCACCGGCGGCCAGCCCAATGTGCACCTGGTTACCTCGCCCAATTACCACACGGCTGTGACCATTTTCGGCGGCAGCGCGTTGCAGTTCGGCCACACGCTCGTCTGCATGGACGGCTGGGACGCCGAGCGGGCCCTCGCGCTCGTGGACCGCTACAAGGTCAGCAACACCCATATGGTGCCGACCCAGTTCAAGCGGATGCTGTCGCTGCCGGAGGACAGCAGGGCGAAGTACGACATCTCGTCTATGCGGTGGCTGATCCACGCGGCGGCGCCTTGCCCGGTCCCGATCAAGCACGCGATGCTCGACTGGTGGGGGCCGTGCATTTACGAGTACTACGCGGCCACCGAAGGGGGCGGCACGATCGTCACGCCGCAGGAATGGCTGCAACGGCCAGGGACGGTCGGCAAGCCGTGGCCGACCAGCGAGGTGATGGTCGCCGATGACAATGGCGAGGTTTGCCCGCCCGGGGTGCCCGGCACCGTCTACATGCGGATGGGCCTCGAATTCGAGTACAAGGGAGATCCGGAAAAGACCGCGGCGAACCGGCTCCGCGACTTCTTCACCGTCGGCGACATCGGTTTCCTCGACTCCGACGGCTTCCTGTTCCTCTGTGACAGGAAGTCAGACATGATCATCTCCGGCGGTGCGAACATCTACCCGGCCGAAATCGAGGCCGAGATCATCATCAATCCCAAGGTCGCCGATGTCGCCGTGTTCGGCATCCCCGATGAGGATTGGGGCGAGCAGATCAAGGCGGTGGTTCAGCCCGCGGACGGGGTAGAGCCCTCGCGGCAGCTGGCGGCCGAGATCCTCGCCTCGCTTGAGGGCCGCCTGGCCAAGATGAAGTGGCCGAAGTCGATTGACTTCGTCGCCGAACTGCCCCGCGATCCGAGCGGGAAGCTGCTGAAGCGCAGGCTCCGTGACCCGTACTGGGCTGACCGGGCCACGGCGATCTAGGGCTGTCTGGTTTCCAGCTAGCCGCCGTAGCGGGCGGCCGAGCGCGTCAGCGCGGTGACGAGGGCGCCGGCCGCTAGTGGCTCGGGCGGCGCTCCATAGGTCACTGCGAGCACCTGCCGGCGCGTGCCAGCCAGCTCGGTCGCGGCGACCCCCGGATGACGCAGGGCCCGCAAGGCCAGGCCGGGCAGGATGGCGGTTCCGAGCCCAGCGGCCACGAGGGCCTGGGCGGCCACGTAGTCATCCGTGGTCACGGCGATGTCCGGGCTGAATCCGGCCGCCTGGCACAGGCGGATCAGCACGTCCTGGCATCGCTCGCATCCCGCGATCCAGCGATGGCCGGCGCAGTCCGCGAGAATGCTGGGGCCGGCCGGCGTGGGGGCCCTCGACGGCGTGATCAGGTACACCGGCTCATCGAGTACCGGGTGATAGCGCAGGTCCTCGAGCTTCGGCGGGTCGCCCGCGCCAGGCACCGGCCCGCCGGGGCCCACGGGGTCGTCGTGGTCATTGTCGCGGCTGTACCTGAAGATCAGCGCGACATCCACTGCACCGACCCTGAGCATCCGCAGCGCGTCGGCCGGCTCGGCCTGAATGAGGGAGATCTCGGCGCTGGCCCGGTCGGCCCGCAGGGCCGCGCCAGCGGTGGCCGCGAGCGTGCCGAGCGCCGATCCAAAGGCCGCTAGCCTGACCTTCTCCTGTCTGAGGCCGACATGCGCAGCCAACTCTGCCTCGGCGGCGTCGAGCCTCCCAAGGATCTCCTCGGCGCGCTCGGCGAGCAGTCGGCCGGCCTCGGTCAGCCGGATTCCGCGGCCAGATCGCTCCATCAGTTTCGCGCCGGTCTCCGACTCGAGCCTGGCCATGTGATGGCTGATCGAGGGCTGGGCGTAGTTCAGCACCTGAGCGGCGGCGGTGACGGATCCGTGTCTGGCGATAGCGACGAGCACCCGGAGCCTGGTGGCATCCAGCATGCACTTAATTATAGATCGAACTGAATTCAGGCAGCAGACTCATCAACCAGGCCGCGATCAGGTCTAGCCTCTTCCGCGCAGCAGCGGCCACCCTGGCTGCCGCGGTTCCTGCCCGGCGGCTGCCCGGCGCCGCCAGGCGATCGCGGAGAGCGCCTCGAGCACGACCCGGTTAGCCAGATACGCGGTAACTTCGGCGTGATCGTAGGGCGGCGCGACCTCGACAACGTCGATCCCGGCTACCGGGAGCTCCATCGCGATCCGGCGGACAGCGTCCAGAAGCTGCCTGCTTGACAGGCCGCCGGGCTCGGGTGTCCCGGTCCCGGGGGCCAGCCCAGGATCCACGACATCGACGTCGACAGACAGGAAGACCGCGTCACAGTCGTCGAGCGCGATCGTGAAGGCCTCGCTAAGGCACTCGTCCAGACCGCGCGCCACGATCTCGGTCATCTCGAAACTGCGCATCTGCTGGCGAGCCATCCAGTCAAGCGTCTCGGGCTCCGGCCAGTAACCGCGCAGGCCCACCTGCAGGAATCTGTCACCGCGGACGGCACCTGACTCGATCAGCCTGCGCATCGGAGTGCCATGCCCGTACAGCGAACCGAGCTGGGTATTGCCGGTATCGGCGTGGGCATCGAAGTGGATCATCGACAGCCTGCCCCAGCCGACGTGCCTCGCCACGCCGGTGGCGTCTGGGAAGGTGATCGTATGGTCACCGCCGAGTATCACCGGGATCGCGCCGGCCTCGGCCGCATGCTGAACGGCCTCTTCCAGCCTGCGCAGCGACAGCTCGGTATCCCCGGACGGCATCTCGATGTCGCCGGCATCTGCGATCTTGAGCTCGGCGAGCGGGTCGACGCCGAGTGCCAGGTGCGGACGGGAGCCGTCGTGCGGCAGGTAGTCGGTGAACCTGATGGCCTGGGGGCCGAACCGGGCGCCCGGCCGGTGCGAGGTCCCGCCGTCGAACGGCGCCCCGATGATCATGATGTCCGTGCCGGCCCACGATGGCGGATCGGACAGGTCGGCCGCGGGCACGCCGAGGAAGGTCGCATCAGGACCGTACAGATTACCGATTCGTGTCATTGCATCCTCCGGTGTCTGACCTTAGCTACTCACGGCGGCTCTCCGTCGCGAGCCACGGAGATGCGTTACGCCGCGATCACTGCGCGGACCCGAATTGTAACTTTTGCGCTCACCGAGCGTGCACCGGGTTCATGTGGCCGGGCCGCCGGATAGCCTGCTCATGGCCGGATAGCCTGCTAACGGAGGGCGGGAGGAAAAGCGATGGCAGGGCCATTTCCCGGCGATCCGTACCCAGCGCCGGGTTCGCCGTCGTCGGGCGGCGTGGCCGACCTCATGCGGGAGATCAGCTGCGAGCCTGGCCGGCACATCGCCATTCCCGGCACGCTGAACTTCCGAGATGCAGGCGGATATCCGGTAGTGGGCGGCGGCGTCACTGGCTGGCGGCGGCTCCTTCGCTCTGACGGGCTGCATCGCCTCAGCCAGGGAGCGACCGATCTGCTCGGCGGACTCGGCCTGCGGACCGTGCTGGACCTGCGGACTGGTGCCGAGGCGCAGATCGCGCCGAGCCCGGTTGACGACTTCGCCAGGAACGGCGCCCTCACGATGAACATCTCGCTGATCGGCGATGACCTAGGCGAGATGCCCGGTGACCTGGCCGCGATCTACGACTACGTCGTCGACCGGCGAGGAGCCGCGATCGCCGCCGCGATCCGCTCGCTGGCCAGGCCAGGCGCGCTCCCTGGCCTCGTGCACTGCACGGCGGGCAAGGACCGGACCGGGATCGTGGTGGCGTTCGCGCTCGCGTCGGTCGGCGTGCCCGATCAGTTCCTCGCCGCGGACTACGCCCTGAGCAGCCTGTACCTCGACCCGCAGCACACGCCGACGATAGGCCGGGTGCAGGAGAGCACCGGGCTCGGCGACCGCCTGACCGCGGCCCTGCTGGCCAGCCCGCCTGAGCTGATCCTGCGCGTGCTTGACCGGGCCAGGCGGCAGGCCGGAAGCATCGCCGACTATCTGGCCGTTCACGGAGTAACCTGCGCTGAGCTGAATGCGCTACGGTCCGCGCTCGTAATAGGAGGCGAGGAACTCGATGAGGGCGGCTGACTCCGATGTCCCACGATGAGCTGGACCGGCGGATCCTGCATGCGCTCGTTCAGGACGCCAGGGCCAGCTATGCCGAGATCGGCGCGGTGGTCGGGCTGTCGGCCCCGGCGGTCAAGCGGCGGGTCGACCGGCTCCGCTCCGCCGGCGCGATCACCGGCTTCTCCGCGCGGCTAAGCCCTGGCGAGCTCGGCTGGACCACCGAGGCCTATGTCGAGCTCTTCTGTCGCGGACGGACCTCGCCGGCCGACATTGCCGCCGTCTCCCGCAAGCACCCCGAGGTCGTCAGCGCATGCACGGTCACCGGCGAGGCCGATGCGCTACTGCACATCAGGGCGGCCGACATGCGGCACTTCGAGCAGGTAGTGGAGCGGATCGGGGCCGAGCCATTTGTGGTCAGAACCCGGAGCTCGATCGTGCTGTCCAGGCTCGTTGACCGGCCAGAGGCGCTGCCAGAGCTCAGCTACTGAACAGCGGTGGCGAAACCCGGCCCGAGGAACCTGCGCTGATCAGGCAGTTAGCCGGAACTGGATCGGCTAAAGTCGGGGCATGTCCGAGCACGACGACCGGTATGCCAGCAATGATCTGCCGCGGACGACGGCGGAGTTCCGCGCTACTCCTGACCTCTCAGCGAGCACGGCTGAGTTCAGGGCCTTCGCGTCGAAGCAGGATGGCCACGACGACCAGCGGGCCGGGTCGGACGGCGTGTGGCCAGAGCAACCATGGGTGGGCGGGGCACCGAATCGCGACTCGAGGCGGACGATCGCCATTGTCGGTGCTGCCGTCGCCGCGGTCGTGATCATCATCCTGATCATCGCGCTCGGCTAGGGCGCCTGGCGGGAGGCTCGCTCGGCGTCGGGCTGAAAGCGGTAACCCATGCCCGGCTCGGTGAGCAGCCAGCGTGGCCTGGCCGGATCGGGCTCGAGTTTTCGCCTGAGCTGCGCCATGTACAGGCGCAGATTGCCGGTGGCGTCCGCGTAGCCGGGTCCCCAGACTTCCTGCAGCAATTGCCGCTGGCTGAGCAGCTTGCCCGGGTGGCGCAGTAGCACCTCAAGCAAATGCCACTCGGTGGGCGTCAGCCTGATGTCCTTCTGGTCCGCGGTCACGCGCTTAGCTGCCAGGTCGATAGTAACGTCGCCGAAGCTGACTCGGGGCTCGTCAGGTTCGGCGGCACCTCGGCGGGCGACAGCCCGCAATCTGGCCAGCAGCTCGTCGATTCCGAACGGCTTGGTGACGTAGTCGTCGGCGCCGGCATCGAGTGCCTCGACCTTGTCCCTGCTGTC
>DASWGE010000044.1:0-2635 GCA_036393895.1 Streptosporangiaceae bacterium
GGGGCGGTGTGGGGGTCCTTGCCGGCCACGCGATGGAGACTGGTGAAGGGTCGGCAGCGGGTCAACGGTGCTGCTATGCAGGCTCCAGCAAGCGCTCGCGCAGGTATCCGAGAGCCTCAGCCAGGAGCCGCGAGACGTGCATCTGGGAGATTCCCAGCTGCTTGCCGATCTCGGCCTGCGTCATATTGCCGTAGAACCGCAGGAGCAGGAGCTGCTGCTCGCGGTCCGGCAAGCCGCTCCAGTGCTTCCAGACCGCCTCCATGTCGAGAATCTGCTCAAGCTGAGGGTCATCGGAGCCGATGAGGTCGGCCAGGCTTGCGCGGCCGTCGCCATCGGTGAGCGGCGCGTCTAGCGAGGACGACTGGAACGCCATTTCAGCGCGCTTGACCTCACGGAGTTCGTCCTCCGTGACGTTCAGTCGGTCAGCGAGTTCGGCTTCGGACGGCGCGTGACCGAGCGCCTGGGTGAGCTCGGAGGTCGCGCTGCGGACCGCGAGCCGGAGTTCCTGCAGTGAGCGCTTGACATGGACCTGCCAGCGCTTGTCGCGGAAGTAGCGCTTGATCTCACCACTCACGCACGGCAGGGCGTAGCCCGCCAGGCCGGTGCCCGCCGCGGGATCGTAGTTGTTGATCGCTTTGATCAGGCCCACGTACCCGACCTGCAGCAGATCCTCGTACGGCTCGGGGCTGTTCTGGAACCGGCGGACACACGACCGCACCAGCGGACGGTACCTATTAACGAGGATCTCGCAGGCCGTTTCCCTGATCGGGTCCTCGCGGGGCAGGGAATGGATCAGGTCGAGCAGTTCAGCGTCGTTCCGCTGCCCGAGCTCGCTGCTGGGCAGCTCATCGAGCGGACTTGAGTCGCAGCTCGTCGCTGCTGGAGTCATTGCCGGTCACCTCCGGCGAACCAGTTAGGGTGCACGGCCCATTTGTGCCCGCCCCGTGAGTTTCAAACATCGGCAATCAACTCAGCATGAAATAGCAGCACCAGCGAAGGCGGCTCAGAGGTCGGCGCTGCGCCCGGCGCCGTCGACGGCCCTGCGGTCAGCGGCCCTGAAAATCTGGTCGAGGCCGGCCTGGCCGCGGTGCTCCGGAGCCAGCCGCGCGGCGGCCAACTCGAAAATCGCCGTGCCCGCGGCAAGAACGGCCTTGCCGATGCGGGCCACGGCGGCCGCCACTTCGCGGAGCCGCTGGATGCGGCGCGCCCGTCCCTCGGCGCGCGCGACAACCACGAGCACCGCGATCAGGAAGACCGCGAATAGGACCGCCATGTTTGCTGCTTTCTCCCGGCTGCTGGCTGGGCACACACTGCCCCGGTCGCTGCTTTCAAACATGGCGCCGGTTGTGCCTGCCCTGTGGGCGTATGCCCGATCACCTCGTGGTATCGGGGTTTATGTAGCGGAACCTGAGGTAGCTGCGCGTTGTTTGCGGCGAGCACGTGGCGTGCCTGCCAGACTCGCGGCAGGCCGGGCGCTCACCGGGACCGCCTGGAATGATCGGAGGCTGCTATGCGGATCCTCGGAGTCGTGCTCGTGATCTGGCTGATCATCGGCGCGATCGCCGGTGCTCAGCGCCACTACTACAACTCGGATCCTGGCTGCGCCCGCACAGGAACGATCATCGTCGTTGTCCTGGCCGGACCGCTGAACTATCTCGGCGCCAATCCGAAGGTCCCTTGCCCGCATCCCAGCAAGTGAACCGCCCCGGGGCGCCCGGGCGCCCGATGTGCCCAGGCGTCCGGGTGCCGCCGGGTCGGCCTACCCGTGCGGGCGGTTGGCGCCATTCTTAGATGCCAGCTGGGAGGGTCTCCAGGTCGCTGAGCACAATTTCCCTGTCGTCGTCCTCGGCCACCTGCGCGCGCGCGGCCCGCGCCAGCTCGGCCCACCGGCGCGCCCCGCTGGTGTCGCCGGCCAGAGCGCACGCGCGAGCCAGGGCCTCGTAGGCGAAGGCGAGATCGGCGATGCCCTCGCGCTGGCAGATGTCGAGCACCTTCGGGCTTGGAAGAGGGCAGGCTCAGGCCGTCCGAGCACCGTGTAGACCCGGGAGCACTGCCATTCCCCGCGGGCGCGGTTGACCGGTTCGCCGATCATCATCCAGTGGTAGCAGGACGCATGGGCCGCGTGGATCATCTCAGCGTCCTCTGCCTCGCTGCGCGTTTCGAGTTCTGTCAGCGCCCAGACTCGGTTGAACAGCGCGCTGGCGAACTGCCGCTCGGCGCCCGGGTCAAGAGCCGGCTGATCGTTGCGTTCCGGCATTGACTGCCATTCCCTTCCTGCGATCAGATGCTTGCAGAGCCGCCCACACGACACGATCCTGGCATGAGGCCATCGGCGGCAAAGGGGCAGTGACCATGCCAGTAGTCACATCGGACGACGGAACCGCTATCGCTTACGAACAGCAGGGAGACGGGCCGGCCCTCATCGTCGTGGACGGCGCCCTCACTACTCGCCGGTCAGAATCCAAGTCGCAGCTTGTCGAGCTGCTCTCGCCCTGGCTCAGGGTCTACGTCTACGACCGGCGCGGCAGGGGCGACAGCGGCGACATCGCCCCGTACGCCGTCGAGCGCGAGATCGAGGACATCGCCGCTGTGATCGGCGAAGCAGGGGGCTCGGCGGCCTTGTACGGTCATTCGT
>DASWGE010000045.1:0-2626 GCA_036393895.1 Streptosporangiaceae bacterium
GCGGCCATGGCCGATCTGGCTGACGAACAGCCCAGCCAGCCCGTCCAGGTACCGCTTGCCATGCTGGTCGAAGACGTACTGGCCGTCCCCGCGGACGATCATCGGGATGTCAGCACCGGTGAATCCCGAGTGGCGGGTGAAATGCAGCCAGAGGTGCCGCTTCGCGGCCTCCTGCAGGGCGGCGGCGTCGAATGTCGGCGTGGCGTTCATCTCGTCCCCCAGTGGTAGGTCTGCTTGCGCAGCTTCAAGTACACGAATGTCTCCGTCATCGTCACGCCCGGCAGCGAGCGCACCTCGCCGAGTATCTCGAGCAACTGGTCGTCGTCCTCGCAGACAACCTCGATCAGCAGGTCGAACGAGCCAGCCGTTATGACCACATAATCGATCGCTTCCATACCCGCGAGCAGGTCAGCTACCCGCTGCAGGTCGCCGTTGCAGCGGACTCCGATCATGGTCTGCCGGCGGAACCCCAGAGACATCGGGTCGGTCACCGCCACGATCTGCATCGCGCCGACATCGATGAGGCGCTGGACCCGCTGCCTGACCGCCGCCTCGCTCAGGCCGACCGCTTTCCCGATCGCGGCGTAAGACCGCCGGCCGTCTTGCTGTAGCTGGTCGATGATGTGCCTGGAGACAGCGTCGAGAATGATCTTGGCCTGCTGCCGGTCCCGCCCGGTGGCCAGTTCGGCAGCTGTCTCGCCAGCTGCCTGAATATGTGCCATCGGTCTGCCTCCTCGCCTTCCCCATGCTGCCACGCGGGAGCAGGATGTCAACTGATTTCGTTGCAATTGAGTTCATTATCAGCGGAATCACTTGTGTGGTGAGTCCATGCGTGCCAAAGTCGTACACCGCACCTGAGGAGGCCATCGTGACGGAGCTGACCGTCCTGCGGAACTTCGTGAACGGCCACTTCACTGAAGCGGCCAGCGGCCAGGTCAGCGAGGTGGTGGACCCGAGCACGGGCGAGGCGTACGCGACCGCGCCGGTATCAGGCTCCGCCGACGTAGACGCGGCGCTGCGGGCCGCCGCGGCGGCCTTCGAGACCTGGCGGGAAACCACGCCAGCCGAGCGCAGTCTCGCGCTGCTCAGGTTCGCTGACGCGATCGAGGCCAGTTCCGATGACCTGGTCAAGGCGGAGAGCCGCAACACCGGCAAGCCAGTTGCCATGACGCGGACCGACGAAGTGCCGCCGCTAGCCGACGAGCTTCGCTTCTTCGCGGGGGCCGCCAGGGTGCTCGAGGGCAGATCGGCCGGGGAGTACCTAGCCGAGCACACGTCCATGATCAGGCGCGAGCCCATCGGGGTGTGCGCCCAGGTAACGCCGTGGAACTACCCGATGATGATGGCGGTCTGGAAGTTCGCGCCGGCGCTGGCGGCCGGCAACACCGTGGTGCTAAAGCCATCGGATACGACGCCGGCCTCTACGCTGCTGCTCGCCGAGATAGCAGCGGACGTCCTGCCGCCGGGCGTCTTCAACGTGATCTGCGGTGACCGCGACACCGGCCGGGCGCTGGTCGCCCACGACATACCGCAGATGGTCTCCATCACAGGCTCGGTACGAGCGGGGATCGAGGTGGCGCAGGCTGCGGCGGCCAAGCTCAAGAGGGTGCACCTGGAGCTCGGCGGCAAGGCGCCCGTCGTGGTCTTCGACGACGCCGACATCGGGCGGGCGGCGCAGACGATCATCGACGCGGGGTACTACAACGCGGGCCAGGACTGCACGGCCGCGACAAGGGTGCTGGCCGGCCCGGGCGTGGCTGCCGACCTGACGGACGCGGTGGCCAGTCTGGCCGCAGAGGTGAAAACCGCCGGCCCCGAGGACGCCGATGCCTACTACGGGCCGCTGAATAACCCGGCGCAGCTGGCGAGGGTGGCCGGCTTGTCGACCGCGCGCCCGACCACGCGGACATCAGGGCTGGCGGCAAGCGGGTCGGCGACCGGGGATTCTTCTACGCGCCGACAGTGATCTCCGGCCTGCGCCAGGACGACGAGATGATCCAGGATGAGATCTTCGGGCCGGTTGTCACGGTGCAGCGGTTCAGCTCGGAGGACGAGGCCATCAGGTGGGCGAACGGCGTCAAGTACGGCCTGGCTGCCAGCGTGTGGACCAGGGATCACGGCCGGGCGATGCGGACTGCGCGGGCACTGGACTTCGGCGCCGTATGGATTAACACGCATATCCCGTTCGTCTCCGAAATGCCGCACGGCGGGTTCAAGCACTCTGGCTATGGCAAGGATTTGTCGGTCTACGGCCTCGAGGACTACACGCGGGTCAAGCACGTAATGAGTTATATAGGGTTGTAAGCAACAAGTACGACGTAACTATCAGCAGGCGCAGGACTACTCGAATCACTTGAACTCGCGCGTTCTGCGCTACTATCCATGCGGAATCAGTTGATTTGTGCTCAGATCGTTACTGAATTAGTTGATCTAGATCCACTACCGTGCAAATATCACATGAACGTCCGAGGTAGCGCCCCGAGCGGGCCGCCCCGACCGGGAGGCATTCCCGGAGGCCACCGAAAGCAGGGATAGTGCCTGAGATGACCGACACGCACGCGCATGGCCTCGCGGCCGCCGAGCCGCGCGCCGACTCAGCCGAGAACGCTGCGCTGCCGGCCATCGA
>DASWGE010000046.1:0-8092 GCA_036393895.1 Streptosporangiaceae bacterium
AACATCTTCGGCAAGCTCAGGCTGACCTCGCGCGGTCAGCTGGCTGCGTGGGTGGCCAAGAACGACCGGCCGGCCGGCCCCTAGATTCTGCCGCGTGCATACGCGGCGCCGCGAAAGCCAGTCTTCTGCATATGCCCTGCGAACCGTCTACATAACGCGCAACGCTGAATACATAGCACGGTGCACATTTCTGCCGATGCGGTCAGCGGACTTGTTCTCCTAGTGTCCATACCTGACAGCACTGAAGGGCACGTCACATGTCGAAGCTAGATGACCTCCTTACCGAGGTGTCGGTGACGAAGCGGCTCGTATCCATCGCGACCGATCGCGCCGGGCTGACCGCGCTTGTCGGCGGGCCGGGTCCTGAGGGCCAGCCGAACGGCGGGTGCTACAGCTACGCCAGCCTGGCGATGACCGTGCAGGCCGCGGCGGCCGGCCTGACCTGGCGCGGGCTCCGGCCCAGGGACGTGGTCGGGGTGCTCGCGCCTGACGTGGTCGGCTTCGCGCTCGCCATGCACGCGGTGCGCGCCGCGGGTGGCGTGCCCTCGCCCGTCGACGCCGGGCTCTGCCCGGTCGAGACGGCTGGCCAGCTCGCCGAGAGCGGCGCCCGCATGGTCATCACGGCTCCGCCGCTCGCCGACACCGCGCTCGCGGCCGTCGACCGGTCGTGGGTCCGCCAGGTGTTCTCGTTCGTGGACGCACCGGGTGCGACCCGCTTCAGCGATCTGCTCGGGCTCGACATGATCCGGCCGTCCAGGGGCCGGCCGGACGATGTCGCGCTGCTGCCGTTTTCCCGCGGCCAGGACGGCAGATTGCGGCCCGCACCGGTAAGCCACAGGGAGCTGGTCGAGCTCATTGACCGGGCCGACCAGGGGGCCGGAATCACCAGCCGCGACGTGGTGCTCGCCATGCCGCCGGTCGGCGACGGGCTCGCCTACGCGACGCTGATCGACGGCGCGCTGCTCCGCGGCGCGACCGTGGTCGCGACGCGGGTGCACGGGCTCACGATGGCGGCCGCCGCGCATCACGGCACCGTCGTGGTCGTACCGAAGGATGCGGGGATCGCCGTTCCTGGCTCGGTCCGCGCGATTCCTGTCGGGTAGGCCAAATTCAGTATTGCTCCGGGGGGAGCACTGGTCTGCCGGCCGCCTCGCGGCGGCCGGCAGACCGTCTTACATGTCGGGCGGGCGGCCCTCGTAGGGAGTGCTCAGCACGATCGTGGTCCTGGTGGACACCCCGGCGGCCGCGCGGATTTCCTGTAGCAGGTCCTCGAGCGCGGCTGGCGAGGCGACCCGCACCTTGAGTATGTAGTTCTCGTCGCCAGCCACGCTGTGGCAGGCCTCGATAGCGCTCAGGTGCGCGAGCCGCTCTGGTGCGTCGTCCGGGGCGGCGGGGTCGAACGGCTTGATCGAGACGAACGCGGTCAGCGGGAGCCCGGCCGCTGCGGGGTCGATGACCGCGCTGTAGCCGCGGATGACGCCGCGTTCCTCAAGCCGCCTGACCCGCTGCTGCACGGCCGACACCGACAACCCGGTATGCCTCGCGAGCTCGGTAAAGCTCAGCCGCCCGTCGCTGGCAAGCAGCGCGAGGATCTTGCGATTGGTCTCCTCCACCCGCTACCCCCCGGAGCCCCCCGCAGTGCCCGCCCGGGCTAGCGACCGGCCGATCACCATCCGCTGGATCTGGTTCGTACCTTCGACGATCTGCAGCGCCTTCGCCTCCCGCATAAGCCGCTCGGCCGGGAAATCCTCGACATAGCCATAGCCGCCGAGCACCTGCACGGCATCCGTCGTCACCTTCATCGCCGCGTCGCTGGCGAACAGCTTGGCCATAGCGGCGTGCTGCCGGTAGGGCAGGCCGGTGTCCTTGCGCCGCGCCGCCGACAGGTACAAGGCGCGCGCTGCGGCTACCGCGGTGGCCATGTCCGCGAGCATGAATGACAGCCCCTGGAACTCGATGATCGGCCTGCCGAATTGGCGCCGCTGCGTCGCGTAGGCCGTGGCCGCGTCGAGAGCGGCCTGGGCAACGCCGGTCGCGCAGGCGGCGATACCAAGCCGCCCGGCGTCCAGGGCGGCGAGTGCGATCGAGAAGCCCTCGTCCTGCCCGCCGACTAGCTGGCTGGCCGGCACCGGTGTCGATTCGAAGTTCACCTGCGCGGTAACCGAGCCGCGCATGCCCATCTTGTGCTCGGGCTCGGCCGTGAGAAGCCCTGGCGTTTGCGCCGGGACGTGGAAGCAGCTGATCCCGTCGGCCCGGTCCCGTCCCTCAGGCTCGCCCGACGTGCGGGCGAAGACGGTGTAGAAGTCGGCCTGCCCTGCGTGGGTGATCCACGCCTTGGTCCCGTTGAGAAGGAAATCAGAGCCGGCTGCCTCGGCGGTCGTGCGCATCGCCGCGGCGTCTGATCCGCTGCCGGGCTCGGACAGGCAGTATGCGCCGAGCAGGGCGCCGCCGAGCATGTCGGGGAGCCAGCGCTGCTGCTGGTCGGCGGTGCCCTCGGTGGCGAGCGCGAAGCAGCTCAGCACGTGCACGGAAAGGCCAAGCCCGATGGTGAGCCAGGCGGCCGCGAGCTCCTCGACCACCTGCAGGTAGGTCTCGTACGGCTGGCCCGCACCGCCGAGCTCTTCCGCGTACGGCAGCCCGAGCAGCCCGGCCCGGCCGAGCAACTTGAACTCCGCGCGCGGGAAACGCCCGTCGCGCTCAGCGGCGGCGGCGGCTGGCCGCAGTTCATTGTCCGCGATCTCGGCTGTCAGCTCGAACAGCGCGCTGGCCGCGTCGTCGCGGCTCTCGCGCTCGGCGGCGCGCATCAGATCCGCACGCCTACCAGCTCGCGGGTCACGTTGTTGAGCCGCTCGCAGCCCGTCTCCGTGCAGACGACGATGTCCTCAATCCGCGCTCCGTCGCGGCCAGGGTAGATGCCGGGCTCGACCGAGAACGTGTGACCCGGCTGGAGCGGTTCGGCGTTCCCGGCCACGATGTACGGGTCCTCGTGCGTCTCCAGGCCGATGCCATGGCCGGTCCTGTGCAGGAAGAACTGCCCGTATCCGGCCGCCGTGATCGGCTCCCTGGCCGCCGCGTCCACGGATTCCGCGCTCGCGCCAGGCCGCACGGCCGCGCAAGCGGCGTCCTGGGCTTGTTTGAGCACCCGATAGTAGGCGGCGAAATCGTCGGGCGGCTCGCCGATCACGTAGGTTCTCGTGCAGTCCGAGCAGTACCCGCTCGGCATCGTCCCGCCGATGTCCACCACGATCACATCGCCGGCACGCAGCACCCGGTCGCTGGCCATGTGGTGCGGGCTGGCGCCGTTGGGGCCGGAGGCTACGATCGCGAAGTCGGCCCTGGAGTGTCCCTCGGCCAGGATCGCGTCGGTGATGTCAGCGGCGACCTGCTGCTCGGTGCGGCCGGTTCGCAGCCAGCCGGGCACGCTGGCGTGCACTCGGTCGATCGCCTGGCCGGCCTCCCGCAGGGCCGCGACCTCGGCGGGTGACTTGCGCGAGCGGAGCGGGCTCAGCGCCTTGCTGGCTAGTTCCTGCCTGGCGCCCGGCAGCGCCGCGGCGAACCTGAGCACCATAAGCGCCCACATCCGGTCGGCCAGGCCGAGCGTGCCCGGGCGGCCAAGCCGCGTCGCGACCAGCGCGTAGGGGTCGTCGGTTTCTTCCCAGGCGATCATCTCCAGGCCGAGGCGGCCGGCTGGCGAGGCCTGCGCCGCGGGCAACTCGAGCCGCGGGACGACGAGGAACGGATCGGAGGCGGCAGGGACGGCCAGGCAGGTGAGCCGTTCCAGGGCGTTCGCGTCGTATCCGATCACGTAGCGCAGGTCGGGTCCCGGCGTGAGCAGCAGCGCGTCGAGCCCCGCCCCTGCGGCCGCGGCCGCGGCATCCGCCAGTCGCCTCGCCGGGTACAACTCGTCTAGCATGGTCACTGTGACAGCTCCCTGGGACGGTGCCGTTCGCGCACGGTTAGGTTCCAGACCTCTGGCCCCCACCGGGTATGCGTCTACGAAATCATCGCACCCGGCCAGGCCTCCGTGCATGTCGGTATCTGGACATGTGCACTCCGCATGCCTCACGATTAGGCAGCGACGTCTCACGAAATGTCAGCAGCGATGATGTCAGAGGCATCTATGCCTCCGCCTGCTTCCACGGCGCGAGGGTCGTCCGGCGGCGCCGCCTCGGTGCCCTCCGGGCTCCCGGTGCCCCCGGTGCCCCCCGTGCGCTTCCTTGGTGCGCGTCCTACCGAGGCGAGCCTGGCGGCCGAGCTGGCCCAGGAGCGGCACATCACCCTTGAGTTGCAGCGGGCCATCCTGCCGCTGCATGACACGCCGTTCGACCTTCCGGGACTGCGCACGGTCGTGCGGTACCTGCCCGCGTCGCAGGCCAGCAGGGTCGGCGGTGACTGGTACATCACCGCCGAGATGCCCGACGGAAGCGTGCTGCTCGCGATCGGGGACGTCGGCGGGCACGGGCTCGAGGCAGCCGCGGGAATGGCGCGGCTGCGCGGGGCCCTCGCGGGGCTGGCCATTACAGGCGCGCCTCCCGAGCGCCTGCTCGGCTGGCTCAATGACCTCGTCTGGCACGTCTCCCCCGAGCACACCGCATCGGTGATCGCTGGCTACTTCGACCCGCGCGACCGGGTGCTGACCTGGGCGCAGGCGGGCCATCCGCCGCCTGTGCTGGTTCGTGGCGCATGGGCGCTGCCGCTTGAGCCGCCCGCGGGCATCCTGCTTGGGGCCGGCCGCGCCGCCTACGATGCGGAGCGGCTCATGCTACGCCCTGGCGACCTGCTGCTCCTCTACAGCGACGGGCTGGTGGAGCGGCGGGACAGATCGATCGACGAAGGCGTCGAAAGGCTGGTCGCTGCCGTGCGCGGAGTCGACGACCCGGAGCGGCTTGTGGCGGTGGCGCTTGACGCCCTCGGTCCCACGCATACCGATGACGACACCTGCCTGGTGGCGCTCGCCGTGCAGTAATGCGCTGGCTGGGGACGCGCTGGCTGGGGACCGGCTGGCCCGGTCCCCAGCCAGCCGGTCCCCAGCCAGCCGGGTCCCCAGCCCGCGTCATTAACAGTGGTGGGCGATGAGGGTGGAGAAGTTGCCGCTCCCGCTGGTCACGCCGACGGCCCAGAGACCGCCGCCGGGAATGGCGGTTACGGCTGAGAAGCCAGTGTCGCCGGTGCCGGGACTCGGGCTGGGGTCGATGGACCACTGGCCGTTCACGCCGTGCTCGATCAGGGTCAGGTGGTTGCCTGACGACGAGTCGATGTACCAGCCGACCGCGTAGGTCGAGCCGTCCGCGGCGGTGGCGGCGCCGAACAGGTCGTTCTCGCCCGCGCCGTTGTTGGCGCTGCCAGTCGAGGATATCGAGTTGTCCCGTTGGGCGGCGGGATGAGCGGCGCCGGGAGCGCAGGCAGCGACGTCGACCCGGTGACCTGGAACAGCGGCGTCATCGGATTAGCCGCGCAGGCGTTCTGCAAGCAGTCGAGTCCGAATGCCTGCTCAAGGCTAGCCAGCAGATTGTAATGATTGTAGGAAGTATTGTCGGTGACACCGCGCGGGCCATGGTTGGTAATCACGATGGTGGCTATCTCGCTCTGAGCGGTGTTACCTTCATCGAAGGTTACGACGATTGCGTTGTTCCCTGACTGCCATACCGGTGACGAGGTAATTTGCGTCACAGTACTGCCTACGAATGCGTCGTCAGTGGCTACCAGCCAGTTATCGTGAGCGTCTCCAGCTTTACCGGAGTCCGTGCACCATGGCGGCGCGCCGTGCATGTCGTGGCATTCATCGGGAATGATGTAGCTGAAGTTAGGCACCCGGCCGGCGGCGAGGTCCGCTGACAACTGCCCGTAAGGCAGCTGATTGGCGAACTCCGCAGGTGTTTGGAGATTTGCGAAATTAGGTATTCCATTGTGCTTGGCGACGTAGAGGGTGTCGCTGTCCGGGATGCCATTGCATTTCGCCGGGAAGCGGTAGCCGCGGTAACCAGGGTAGGGCATGCCCTGGTAGTAGCCCTTCCAGGTCTTGTCGGCCGCCTGAAGCTGGGATGGCAGGTTTGCCTGGTTGATCTTCTGGCCAGGTGTAGCGGGTGGCGAGCCCGTAGTTGTCCTCCAGAGAAGAACTTGCTGGCTACGACGGCACGCGATGGCAGAATAGGCGGCAGCAGATTGTGGTGCCGACCTCGTCTCCAGAACGCGCTGTCAGCGGCTGGACTTCTGATCGCGGACGACATGGCACCATGGCCGCGTTCTTAGTTAAGGCCGACGCTTATCGGCGGGCAAGCCCAGGCCTTCGTTCTTCATCGAGTATTCATCGGCCATTCTCGGTGCACCCAGGCGGCGTTGTCGCCCCGACTGATCGCAGCGTGCCGGACTTCGGGCCGGGCGCTCGTGACTGGCTAGCTACCGTCGCGCAGGTCGGACGGGGCTCCTTGCCGAAGGCCGATCCGCTCGAAGACGGCCGTGCAGCCCCTGCCGGTCGGAGACTGGGCGAGGAACCCGACCCGAACCAGGCCGTTGAGTGAGAAGTACCGCAGCAGCCGCCACCAGCTCCCGTCGGCCGAGGCGTGGAACGCCCAGGCCGCGCCGGTGCGGGTCATCCTCAACCACAAGCTGCGCTCCGTTACCTCGAAGGAATTGCAGTCGTCCGAGGTGCCCTTCGTGACCACGGTCACCGCCGTCGGCTTGTGCTGCGGCGACAGCTCGAAGCAGAGCTTGGCCCAGCGGCGCTCGCCCGCGTGCAGGAGAAGCACGCCAGCGTCATAGGTGCTCGCGAACTCGACGGTGACGCGGGCGACCAAACTGAAGTCCCCGCCGGGCGGCGTGCCGACCAGTCGCCCGGCGTCTGGCACCACGCCGGTGCCGGCTGGATCAACGAACATGTCGGTTCGCGGGCCGCTGGTCAAGGTCAGGGTCCCGTCCTCGACGCGGTGCTGGCACGGCGGATAACCCTCTGGCGCCAGCGAGAACGGTAGCCCGGGAATCGTCAGCGCGGTCATTGCGTCAGTCTGGGCGATTGCCGAGACCCGCTCCTGGCGCACGCCCATCCGCCCGGCGACGTCCTCCTGGCTCAGCCCGGGCCTGATCCGCTGGTCAGCTAGCGAGCCGACGCGGAGCGTGGCCCTGGCCCAAGCCCGGGCGCTGGCAATCAGGTCGGCCGCGCCAGCGCGGAGTTCATCAGCTGAGGCAGGGAAAAACTCGTCAAGGAACGACTGCGCGCCGGTGAATGTGACGGCCGCTGCCTCTGGATCCTGGCCGGCCCTTACCTGCCGCAAGACCTGGGCCGACACGGCGACCGCTTCGTCGCGCTGGCCCCGGTCGGCCGGCCCGCTCTCGATCACCGAGATCAGCAGCGCCGTACCTGGGGGTTCGACCGCGACGATGATGCTGATGTCGTCGGCGGGGGCGCCAGGAGGGCCTGGCCGCAACTCCAAGAGCCCGCGCGCACTCGCCTGGCGCCCCAGCTCACGTTCGATCTCAGCAGTGACATTCTTAATGCGCTCCGCCGCCTCGGCGATCGTAGAAGTGTCCCGCGCGAGATCCTCGTCCCCGTATCTGGCGGCCACGTGGGCCAAGTACTCGGCGATGGTCTTCTCGGCCACTGCGGCGGTGCGCTTAGCCTTCATCGTCTCCTTCCTGACCCGGAACGCGTCGAGATCGGCCTGCATCTGCTGCGAGGCCGCGGTCAGCCGCTGCTCGGCGCGGTCCAGGCCGGGAAGCAAGCGCCGAAGCTCCTCCGCGTCAGTTATTGACTTGGACGCCTCAAGCTCGGTGATCTGCCCGCGGATCTGCGCGCCGAGATCGGTCGCGTCCGCCAGCGCCCAGCGGATGGCCTGCTGGCGTTCGAGCCGCTTCTGATAGGAGTAGTCAAGCGCTTCGGCCGGCTCAATTGCATGCGGCTTGCTATCGAGCGCCACGACAATCGGCGGGCCGAGGTCGGGCCCCGCATCTGCCAGCGCGACCAGCGCCTGGCCGACAACCATCGCCTCGTGAGGATCGCTGGCGTTCAGGCTGGCCAGCCATTCTCGGATCTCGCCGGACATGCTCAGCACGTAGCCCACGGTTCAGCCCTGCCCGCCCACGTAGTTAAGTACTATCG
>DASWGE010000047.1:0-15803 GCA_036393895.1 Streptosporangiaceae bacterium
CTGGCCGGCGGCGCGGCGCGGCACCGGGTGCCGCCCGTACTCCGGCGGCTGGCCGTGGCCGTGCAGGACGGCCGCCCGCATCGTCCTTGATCCGCCGCCACGCTGTCCGCTGCCCTGTCCGGCGCCGGCCTCGGCCATCGCGGCCATGGCGGCCTTAGTCCTGCGTGTAGGTACAGGTGTAGGGGTTGTCGAGAACCCTGATCTCGGGGACGTCGACGATGAGGACGTCGGCACGGTCAGAACTCGATGACGCTGCCATGTCCAACCTCCATTGCTCAACCATGCAAGTATCAAGCTAATCTCCGATAGACGCACAGAGAGGGCGTACCTGCGAAATATGAGTCAGCCTGAGTCAGGTCCGCTGTCTGGGCTCCTCGTCGCCGACTTCTCCCGGGTGCTGGCAGGCCCGTACGCCGCGATGCTCCTCGCCGATCTCGGCGCAGACGTAATCAAGGTAGAGAGCCCGGCGGGCGACGACACCAGGCGCTGGATCCCGCCAGCCACGAGCGACGGGGTGTCGACCTATTACCTGGCGATCAACAGGAACAAGCGATCCGTCGCACTGAACCTTGACGACGCGGACGACCTCGCCGCCGGGCGCGAGCTCGCCCGCCGCGCCGACATCCTGGTGGAGAATTTCCAACCAGGCGGGCTGGCCAGGTTCGGCCTGGACTACGAGTCGGTCCGCGCCGTCAACTCCGGGATCATCTATGCCTCAATCAGCGGCTTCGGCTCGGGCGGCGGGCAGCACTTGCCCGGATACGACCTGATGGTCCAGGCGATGTCGGGCCTCATGAGCCTGACCGGCGACCCGGCGGGCCCGCCCTACCGGTCCGGCATCTCAGTGTTCGACGTGATCGCTGGCCTGCATACCACGATCGGCATCCTCGCCGCGCTCAACCACCGCGCCCGCACCGGGGCAGGTCAGCACGTTGAGGCCAGCCTGATGGCTTCCGCCCTGTCCGGCATGGTCAATCAGACCAGCGCCTACGCCGCGGGCGGGGTGGTCCCGTTCCGCATGGGCAACGCGCACCCGAGCCTCTACCCATATGAGCCGTTGCCCACCGCGGACGGCGACCTGATCGTGACCGCGGGCAACGATGTCCAGTTCCGCAAGCTCTGCGAGGTGCTGGGGGCACCGGAACTGGCAGCGGATCCGAGATTCGCTCGCAACGAGGACCGCACGGCCAACCGTGACCTGCTCAGGCCGCTGCTCATCGAGCGACTCGCCGGCCGCCCGGCCGCCATGTGGTTCGGCGAACTGATCGCGGTCGGCGTTCCGTGCGGACCGATCAACACCGTGGACCAGGGCGTCACCTTCGCCACGGAGATCGGCCTGGAACCCATTGTCAGCGCGGGTTCCGGCCCTAGCGCGATCCCGACCATCAGGCATCCGATCACCTTCTCAGCCACCGCGCCGCGGTACGATCTGCCGCCGCCCGCGCTCGATGAGCACGGTGACGACATCAGGGCCTGGCTGACCGCGCCGGCGCCGGCTCGGGCCAGCGGTGACCGGGCCACGAGCCGGGGGACAGGACCACGGACATGACGCAGCCAGGGCAGGCGGGGCGCGCCTTCCCGACATCGATCGGCACCTCGAGCGCCGAGACGATCACGCTCCTCGGTCACGATCTCGCCACGGATTTGATGGGCAAGGTCGGCTTCGGCGAGCTTGCACTGTGGCTGGTAACCCAGCAGCGACCGACACCGTCCCAGGTCAGGGTCTTCGAGGCGGTACTCGTCGCGCTGGCTGATCACGGATTCACGCCCACGGCGATCGCCGCGAGGCTCACCTATCTCAGCGCGCCCGACTCGGTGCAAGGTGCGATCGCGGCCGGGCTGCTGGGCGGCGGGTCGCGCTTCCTCGGCGTGACCGAGGATGCCGCCAGGTTGCTGGCCGGGACGCTAGCCGGCCAGCCCGTGCCAGCGGACGAGCCAGGCTTCGATGAGCTCGCCATCGCGGCCGTCAGGCGCGCGCGCGATGCCGGCTGCTTCGTCCCCGGGCTCGGGCATCCGGTCCATAAGATCACCGACCCCCGTACGCCCGCCTTGCTGGCGATCGCCGAGGCCGAGGGTTTGCGCGGCCCGCACCTGCGTCTCTTCGAGGCGATCGGCCGGGTGCACCCGCAGGTGCTCGGCCGCAGGCTGCCGCTCAACGGCGCGGGAACCTGCGGCGCAGCCCTCGCCGACCTTGGCCTGCCGGCCGGCCTGCTGCGCGGCTTTGCCCTCCTCGCCCGCACCGCCGGCCTGCTCGGCCACCTGGCCGAAGAGCAGCGGCGCCCCGTCGGCATGGACATCTACCTGACCGTCGAGCAGCACACCGAGTACCTGCGCCCCGAGCCCCAGGACCCGGCCAGCACCTGAGGGGAGCCGCCATGGCGACCGTGGCCGCCGTCATCGCATCCACCCATCATCGGTTCTATTACCGCGCGAGCACCGCGACGGGCGAGGACCGGCCCCCTTACGCTGACGAGTGGGCGGCCAAGATCGAGCCGATCGTGCCGATTTACACAACATCTTCGCCCCGCCGCTTCCTCGGCCGAAGCGGCTCGTCGAAGCGTGGCCATCAGACGACCGGGTCGCGATCATCGGCACCGGGCACCTGTCGCTTGAGCTGGGCAGCCCCCGCCAGTTCGGGTCGCACGGCCCTGACCCGGAGTTCGACCGCAAGGCAGTCGAATGGATCGCCTCAGGCGACATAACGTCCGCGTTGGCTGAGGTCAGTCTGGAGAGCCTATGGCTGCCAGGCAACGTGACCCTGACCTGGTGGAGCGCTACCGGCACGACCCGCGCGGCACAGTCGAATGGTGGGAGTCAGAGCAGGCCAACGTCGTCCTGAACATTCCTCCGTCCGAGCGCAGCACGTGGCTGAGGTTCTTCTTACCCTATTCATCGCACTGTTCGAACGCGATTATGACGAACCGCTGGCATTCCAGCGTCACTTCGCCGCACGGCTCGGCCTCTGGACATTGCCATATCCCGACATCTCAAGCTAACGGCCGGGAATAACTATGCGGCAACTGTCCTGGTAACAGTAGCCGCGCGAGCCTGCGAACGTCATGATACGGACATGGAATTGACTTTCCGCGCGGCATGATCGGCACAGCCGCCCAGCCGGTCGCGGTTGCCCTCGCGATAACGGCAGCTGGCACCTTCGCCGTTGCCAATGTCGTGCAGCAGCGGGTGGCGGCCAAGCTGCGCTCTGATGCAGCCTTCGATACCGCCGTCCTGCTCCACCTGATCCGCCGCCCGCTCTGGCTGGCAGGCCTGGCTGCCGTCATGGTCAGCCTCTCACTCCAGGCGACGGCGCTCGGCCTCGGCAGGCTGGTGATCATCGAGCCCATCCTGGCCAGCAGCCTGCTGTTCGCCCTGGCGCTTGCCGCCCGCGCCGACCGACGCCGGATGCGGCCGATCGAATGGCTGGCCGCGCTGGCCACGTTCGCCGGGCTGGCCGTGTTCCTGTCGGTCGCGCATCCTTCGGGCGGCCAGCCGACGGCGAAGCTCAGCCAGCTTGGCATGGCCGCGATCGCCGCCGTCATCATCGCCGTGGCCTCCGGCCTGCTGGCAGTGCGGATGGGACCGCTGCGCCGAGCTCTCACGCTGGGCGTCGGCGGCGGGATCGCCGCTGGGGTGACCGATGCGCTGACCAAGACCGTTGCTTACCTGGCCGGCGGCCATCAGCTGGGTGTGTTCGCCGATGCCAGGCTGTACCTGCTGGTCGTCGTCGGCCTGCTGACCTACACCATGCAACAGAATGGCTACCGGGCGGCGGGCCTGGCGGCATTCCTGCCCGTCTTCTCAGTTCTTGACCCTGTCGTGGGCTCGCTGCTCGGCCTGTTGCTCTATCATGAGCACCTCGGCGGCGGTGCGGGCAGAATGGCGCTTGAGGCCGTTGCCGTGCTGGCCGCGACGTGGGGGATCTACCGCCTGGCCAGGTCGACAGCCCAAGCCGAGCCGATCGAGCCGATCGAGACCATCTCGCCGATCGGAGCCCTTCCGCTGATGCTGCCGGTACCGCCCGATCCGGTCCTGGCCGGCGAGGAGTCAACGGCCCCGCGCTGACGCACCCCCTGCGTACGATTCGGATCGTGGCTACTCGCTACGACGTCTCCAACGTGCCGCTGCAAGGCGGCTACGTAGCCAAGCAGTGCCCGGTCCGGGCGCAGTGGGACACCATCAGGCCGTGTGACCCGCTACCGCCGTCAGCATCCGTAGAGCGCAGGCTCGCTCGCGGCAGGGAATTCGAGGCACGGATCGTTACCGCGCTCCGCCGGCATCATCCCAGCGCCGTAGTCCTGCTGAGTGCGGACCGGCAACTGCGGCCTGCGCGGGAGCAGGCGACGCTCGCCGCGATCACGTCTGGCGCGCGGCTAATTATCGGCGGCCGCCCGCCAGCCGATCTGGCCGGTCGGCGCGTGGGAGAGCCTGACCTGCTCGTCAGCGCCGCGGAGTCGGGGTACCGTGCCGTGGACATCAAGCACCATCGCAGCCTGAATGCCCGGCCTGACGGCTCTTCTGGCGCGACGGCGGCCTGCTGCTCGGACTTCGACCGTCTCGTCCTTGAGGCGGCGGCTGCCGACCAGGCCCGCGTGGCGCGCAAGCGCCGGGAGGACTTGCTGCAGCTCGCCCATTATCAGCGCATGCTGGAGGCCGCCGGGCTCGCCGCGTCCGGCAGAAGGTACGGCGGCATCATCGGCGTGGAGGAGGTCGTCGTCTGGTACGACCTCGACGCGCCGCTGTGGCGCACCCCGTCAGCGGGCAGCCGGACCAGGCTCCGCTCGACGATGGAGATCTACGACTTCGAGTTTGACTTCCGGCTAGACATCATCGCGGTGGCCGCGGCCGCCAGGAGTGACTCGTCGGTCACGCCGCTCGTGGTCCCGGTCCGGATCGGCGAATGCGCGGTGTGCCCGTGGTGGTCGTGCTGCGGACCGCGGCTCGAAGCAGGCGCGGGCGACGTGAGCCTGCTGCCGCGGATCGGCTGGCGCGAGTGGCGCATCCATCACGATCACGGGATCACCGACCGGGCGGGCCTCGCCGCCCTCGACCACCGCACCGCCACGCTGGTCGCCGCGCGCGTTGACCTCCGGTCCGTGCTGGCCGCGCTCGACAGCGGTGCATGCGACGTGCCGGTGCGAGAGGTACTCGGGCAGGGCAGGCGGGCTCAGCTGACCACGCTGGCCGCTGCCGGCATCAGCACGGTCGCTGACGCTGGCGCGCTCTGCCGGCGCACCGCGTCATATTGCGACGCACCCATGAGCGATCTTCCGCAACAAATCGACCAGGCCCGTGCGGCGCTTGGCGACCATCCCGTCTACCGGAGGAGAGGCGTCGCACAGGTCGAGGTCCCTCGCGCGGACGTTGAGGTCGACATCGACATGGAGAATGCCGAGGACGGCGTCTACCTGTGGGGCGCGCTGGTCACGATCCGGTCGGCGTGGGCCGGGCATCCGCCGGGATACCGAGCCTTCTGTACGTGGGAGCGGATAACCGCCGAGGTCGAAGGCAGCCTGTTCGCAGAATTCTGGCGCTGGCTGAGTGAGCTCCGCACGGCCGTGGCCGGGGCGGGCTTGACCTTCCGCGGCTACTGCTATAACGCCTCAGCCGAGAATTCTCAGCTGCGCAGGATCGCCGCAGCCACCGGGCTAGCCGGTGAGGTCGCCGCCTTTATCGGATCGGACCAGTGGGTGGACCTGTATCGGGTGTTCGACAGCCAGCTGATCACCGGCCATTCGGCCGCGCTGAAGGCTGTCGCGCCGGTGGCCGGTTTCAGCTGGGAAGTGCCCGATCCGGGCGGCGACGAGTCCATGGTCTGGTATGACCAGGCCGTCGGGGCCCGCCGCGATCAGGCTGCCCGCGACTGGCTGCTCACTTATAACAGGAACGATACTGAGGCCACGCTCGCGCTTCGTAACTGGCTGCAGCAGGCTGCGGGCGGCTGCCTCTCGATCGCTGACGCCCGGTAACTCCGCCGGGCAGCGGGAATAAGCAACCGTGCCCGAAACTGCGGATCGTCAGGACCGCGCGGTCCCGCCGCAGCTGAGCTCTGACCATGTTCTGGTGGTCATGACGGGGCTGCTGCTCGGGATGCTGCTGGCCGGCCTAGACCAGACGATCGTCGCGACCGCGCTCCCGACGATCGCCGACGACCTGCACAGCCTGTCCAAGCTCTCCTGGATCGTCACCGCGTACCTGCTGGCCTCGACCGTGTCGACGCCGCTGTGGGGGAAGCTGGGCGATCTGTACGGACGGAAGATCTTCTTCCAGGCCGCAATCGTGATCTTCCTGATCGGGTCGGTGCTGGCGGGACTCTCCAAGACGATCACTGAGCTGATCATATTCCGCGCCATCCAGGGCATCGGCGGCGGCGGGCTGATGGTGGGGGCGCAGACGATCGTTGGTGACATCGTGCCGCCTCGCGACCGGGGCCGCTACCAGGGCTTCTTCGGTGCGGTGTTCGGGGTATCCAGCGTCCTCGGGCCGCTGATCGGCGGATTCTTCGTCGACACGCTGTCCTGGCGCTGGGTTTTCTACGTCAACCTGCCAGTCGGTGTCATCGCCCTCATCGTCGTGGCCGCCGTGCTGCCTGCCAGGCGCGGAAAGGAACAGCACCAGGTCGATTACCTCGGCACGATCATGATCGGCGGGGCGGCGACCAGCCTGGTGCTCCTGACGTCCCTGGGCGGTGTGACCTACCCGTGGGGGTCAGGGCCCATCATCACGCTCGCGGTCCTGGCCGTCGTATTCACCGCTGGCTTCGTGGTGGCCGAGCGCTGGGCCGCCGAGCCAGTGCTGCCGCTGCACCTGTTCAAGCAGCCGGTGTTCACCGCTGCCTCGGCGATCGGCTTCGTGGTCGGTTTCGCGATGTTCGGCGCGCTCACGTACCTGCCGCAGTACCTGCAGATCGTCCGGGGAGTCAGCCCGACGATCTCCGGCCTGCACCTGCTCCCGCTGATGGTCGGCCTGCTCGCGACCTCCATCGGCACCGGACAGCTGATCAGCAGATGGGGCCGATACAAGATCTTCCCCGTGGTCGGCACGGCGGCCTTGGCTGTCGGCTTGTTCCTGCTGTCACATCTTGGCCAGTCGACGAGTAACGTGCTCGCTTCTGTCTACATGTTCGTGTTCGGCGTAGGCATCGGCGCCACCGTGCAGGTGCTGGTGATCGCCGTGCAGAACGCCATCGACTACGCGGACCTTGGCGCCGGAACGTCCGGCGTGACATTCTTCCGGTCCATCGGCGCATCGTTCGGCACCGCCGCCTTCGGCGCGATCTTCGACCACGCTCTGCCAGGCAACATCGCCTCGGCTTTGCACGGGCGGGCACTGCCGCGAGGCATCAGCGTCGCGAGCGGCGCCAGCCCGGCGGCTCTGGCCAAGCTGCCGCCGCCGGTTCATGCGGCTATCGTTTCCGCCTACTCGGCATCGATCAGGACCGTCTTCCTCGCCGCCATTCCGGTCGCCGCGATCGCCTTCGTGCTGTCCTGGACGCTTCGGGAACTGCCGCTGCGGAGCACGTCGCGCGCTGTGGATCCGGCCGACCGGCTGGCGCCGACCGCTAGGCCGACGATCCGGACGTCGGATCAGGAGATGCGGCGCGCTGTGAGCACGCTGTTCGCCAAGCAGCGGCGCCGCGAGGTCTACAGCCAGCTGGTCGCAGCGTCAGGAATCGCGTTGTCCCCGCAGGCCGGCTGGCTACTGCTCAGGCTCGGCGAACACCACGGCGAGTCACGCGCCGCGCTGGCGGGCTGGCTGTCCATTAGCACCGCGGAACTCGGCGACCGGATGACTGAACTGGTCATGGCCGGATGCGTCGTGCCCGCCAGCACCCCCGCCGACGCCGACGAGCTCACGGGGTCGGGCCGGTCGGCCTGTGCCCGCATCTTCACCGCGAGCCGGGACAGGATCGCGCTGCTGCTTGACGGCTGGCAGCTGGAGGAGCAGCCGAGGCTGCTCCAGCTGCTCACCGCGATTACCCACGAGCTCGCGGCCGGCCATGAGCGGCCAGGACCCGACCTGGAGCCCGCTCCCTGATCCCAGCATCTGGCGTTCAATGCCACGAAGGCCGACTCGGGTGCCCGCCTACTCGTAGGTGTCAAACTATTCGATATCGAATCTGCCATGTTACGCTGCGCCCATGCGACCAGCGCAGCCACCGGTGGGCCTGCAGCTGACCCAGACGGCCAGAACGGTCAGCCGTGCCTTCGACGACGCCCTCGCCGAGGATGGCGGTTCGCTGCCGGTCTGGCTGGTGCTGCTCGCGATGAAGACGCGGAACCTCGCCAGCCAGCGCGAGCTAGCGGAGGCGGTCGGGATCAGGGAGGCGACGCTGACCCACCACCTCAACGCCATGGAGACGGCTGGCCTGATCAGCCGTCAGCGCGATCCAGCGAACCGCCGCATCCACATCGTGGAGCTCACTCCGGCTGGCGATCAGATGTTCATGACGCTCCGTGCCGCCGCCATTGACTTCGACGAGCGCCTGCGTGGCGGCATCAGCGAGCAGGAAATCTCCCGCTTGCGCGGCCTGCTCGCAAGGCTCGCCGACAACGCGAGACCCCCAGCGGGCTGACCCCAGCATCTCGGCGGCAGCCATCGCCAGGAGATACGGCACCAAGTCGGTGGATCTGCGGACCACCCACGCCGTTCCCTTTGTCGCCATCCAGGCGACCTCCGCGAGCCGGGATGGCGGCGGATTGGTCGGCTCCGGGTCAGGGGGCGGCCCGACCGGATGGCCGGCGGTCGCGAGCAGGCTGTGGAAGGACCTGGCGATGAGCCGATGGCCGCGCTCGTTCGGATGCAGCCTGTCCACGGCCCACATCCGCCTGTCATAGGTCTCTGGCGTACCGGCTGCGTCGAAATGTATGGTGCCGAACCGCGAGGAGACCGCATCCAGCACCGCGTTGATCTGCTGTGTCCTCCTCGCCAGCGGCCTCGCGAGCACGCCGGGCAGGCCGAGCATCCGGCCAGCGTCCGGCAGCCGCATCGTCAGCACCTGCGCGCCCGCGGACCGCAGCGCGGCTACGGTGCGCTGGGTCGACGACGCGATCAGCTCAGGATCAAAGCCCGGCCGCAGCGTGTCGTTAATGCCGAAGATTACGCTCGCGATATCGGGCCGCAAGCTGAGTGCCTTCGGCAGCTGGTGCCATTCGATCTCGGCCGCGCATGCGCCGCTAGCAGCCAGGATGTGCAGCTCGGGGTCGGTCAGCCCGTCGGCAAGCAGTGCCGCCCAGCCGCGCCAGGAGCGCCCGCCGACCGGATCGCCGATGCCGAGCGTAATCGAGTCACCGAGCGCCGCGAAGGTGGTCATGCCGGCACTCCAACCGGGGTCACGCCGAGCGCCGCCTCGTAATGACCGGCCAGCTCGTCGCACCTAAGCGGCCAGGTCCGGCCGAGCACCGCCACCCGTGCCGCTACGCCCTGCGCCGCGCGGAGCGCGGGACTGGCCGCAAGCACCGATACCGCGCGGCCCAGCGCCTCGGCGTCGCCAGGTGCGACGAGAAATCCAGTCACTCCGTCCTCCACCAGGTCAAGCGGGCCTCCAGCGGCAGGCGCGACGACCGGCAGGCCGCTCGCCGCTGCCTCCTGCAAGGTGTTGCCGAACGTCTCGTGCGGTCCGCTGTGGACGAAGACATCGAAGCTGGCGTAGACCCTCGCGAGCTCGTCGCCCTGCCGCTGCCCGAGGAAATGAGCCGACGGCAGGGCGCGCCGCACGGAGATCTCCGCCGGACCGGCGCCGACTATCACCAGTCGCAGACCGGGCAGCCTGGCCACCGCGCTGAGCAGGTGCAGTCGCTTTTCAGCCGCCAGCCGGCCAACATAGCCGGCGATCACCTCCCCGTGTGGTGCGAGCTCGCTGCGCAGTCTCTGGCTGCGACAGGAGGGATCGAACCTGACCGTATCCACGCCCCTGCCCCAGACATAGACCCGCTCGAAGCCGCGCATCCGCAGCGCGGCCGCTGTTGTCGATGACGGGGCGAGCGTACGGGTAGCAGAATTGTGAATCCTGCGCATGTACCGCCAGCTGAGCGCCTCGCCAGCCTCGCCCAGCCGGTAAGCCCTGGCGTAGGCGGCCATGTCGGTGGCGTACACGGCGACCACCGGCAGGCCGAATTGCCTGGCCGCGGCGCCTGCGCTGGCGCCCAGCATGACAGGCCCCGCCAGATGCACCAGGTCGGCGCGGTGGCTGGCGATCGCGGCGCGAACCGCCGCGCCGGGGAGGCCAATCCGGAATCCGGGGTAGAGGGGCAGGCCGACCGATGGCACCCGGATGACAGGGAATCCGGTCCTGATGCTCGGCAGCCTGCGCGCCGGCTCGGGGGCGATCACAACCGGCTCGTGGCCGCGCGCGGCCAGTTGCTCGGCAACTCGCATCGCCGTGCTCGCGACGCCGTTGACATCGGGCGGGAATGACTCTGTGACGTAGGCGATCCGCACGTAGTCAAGATCGCCGATGCTGGTGCGCATCCGGGTCGCTACGACGTGACGACACGACGAATATCGCATGACAACTCCGGGTGAACCCACAGGTCAGATGGTTCAGCCCGCGGGCGTTTACGCTGTCTGCCACGAGGTACCTGGCAGGAAGTGAACCCAGTGGAGCGCCTGATCCGCCGCGTTGACCGCTGGCAGCAACGGCACGTGGTGACGGCCTTCTTGTTCGCCGTGATCAAGAAGTACGGCGATGACAACGGCAGCCAGCTTGCCGCGAGCCTGGCCTATACGGCGTTCGTCTCATTGTTCCCGCTGCTGCTGGTGCTCACGACGATCCTCGGCTTCGTCGCAGCTGGAAACCAGGCGCTGCGGCACCAGGTCGTTTCCGCCGTCGCCGGGCAGTTTCCCGTGATCAGCAATCAGCTCACGCACAACGTCCATCAGCTGCGCAGGTCGAGCCTCATCGGCCTGATCGCCGGCCTGCTGTTCGCACTGTGGGGTGCCTTGGGCCTGGCCCAGTCCGGCATGTTCGCGATGACGCACGTGTGGAACCTGCCCGGGCCCAAGCGGCCAGGCTACTGGCAACGTCTCGGCCGGGCCGGGCTGTTCCTGCTGGTTCTCGGCGCCGGGGTGATCGTGACGACACTCCTCACCAGCTTCGGCACGTTCGGTAGCAGCTCACTTGGCCTGACGATCTTGGCCGACGCGCTCGCCACGGCGGCCAACGTGGGCATGTACGTAATCGGGTTCCGCGTCCTGACCCCGAAGACCATCGGAGTCCGCAAACTTATCCCCGGAGCGGTGGTGGCGGGTTTCGGCTGGACGATCCTGCAGGCGGCGGGCACTCAGCTAGTGAAGCATTACCTGCACAGCGCCTCGGTCTACGGCATTTTCGCCATCGTGCTGAGCCTGGTGGCTTGGATTTACCTGGTCGTCGAGATCACCCTCTACGCCGCCGAGGTCAACGCCGTTCTTGAGCTCAGGCTCTGGCCCCGCTCGATCGTCCAGCCGCCGCTGACGCCGGCCGACCGGCGGGCTCTGTCGTTGCTGCCGCTTTCCGAACAGCGCAGAAACGATCAGCGCGTCGTCGTGTCCTACGCCAAGGAATCCGACCAGAGCAAGGAGCAATAGGCCGCGAAGAGATGGCAAGGCAGCACCCACCTGAGCCCGCGGCAGGCCTTAGTGTTTGTCCATGATGGGCGACATATCGCCGGTCGGGCGTGGCGGCAACGACCAACCGCAGGCCGACAGGCTGAGGGCATCGCACGAGGACCGGGACCGGGTCATCGAGGTGCTTCGGGTGGCCGCCGGCGACGGCAGGCTGACCGCCGAGGAGCTGGACGAGCGCGTGGCAAGCGCGTTCTCCGCGCGGACCTACGGCGAGCTTGCCGCGCTGACCAGCGACCTGCCGGCCGACGGCCAGGCGATCGCGCCGGTGCAGCAGAGCGCGCCAGTACCGGCCAAGGACGTGGTGCGCCTCGAATGCCGGAGCGGGCACGTCAGCAGGGTCGGCCGGTGGGTGGTCCCGCGGCGGATCGAGGCGCGGGTCACAAGCGGGAGCATCAAGCTCGACTTCACCGAGGCCGCCATCGCCAATCAGTCGATCGACATCGACGCCCAAGTTCGCAGCGGGAGCCTGACGATCATCACCAGGCCAGGAATCGCCGTGGATACCGACGACGTCGCGATCGGCAGCGGCCATGTCAAGGTCAGGGCACCATGGGGGGTCCAGGTGCCGGTCAGGCTGCAGATAAACGTGTCCGGCCGGGTGGGGAGCGGCCACATCGTCGCCCGGCCACCGCGGCGATCGTTCTGGGACTGGCTGCGGCGCAGGCCTAGACCGTACGCGATCGCCCAGGGAAGCTAGTCAGGCAGGGTTATCCCGGCGGCGCGCTAGCCGGGAAGGTTCACCAGCCGCTTAAGCGCACCGTTGACCATCTGCGCGTAGACGATGCCGCCGGCCGGCTGAGGGTGAATGCCGTCTGGCCAGAGCAAGTTGGTGCGGTGTTCGATCGTGGTGTACCAGTTGGCCAGCACGACACCGTGGCGACTACTCGCGGCCGCGGCGAGGGTCGCGTTGACCTCCTGCTCCCATGGCCTGGCCTCGAAGGTGTTCACGAGGACAAGCTTGCGGTCCGGCCCGGTCTCGGCGAAGAGCTTGCTGATCTCGGTGGCGGTGACTGTGCCGTTGGTGCCGAGCCCGACCACGACGATGGGGCGGAGCAGCCCCCGCGCCTTGAGGTCGGCGATGACCTGCAATCCGGTACTGAATTGCCGGCCGACCACGGCATCGATGTAGATCCCTGGCAGCGCTTGCTGCAAGGCCGGCGTCGACGCGAGCATGACCGAGTCGCCGACAGCGGTCACCAACTGCCCGGCGACCTTGTGCGGGTGCCGTGCGGTCGGCGGGATCAGCCTCGCGTGCCGCGACCTGCCGATGGAGGCGACGTGCCCGCCCCCGGACGCGGCGGACGCCGAGGCGAACAACTTCACGCTCCCGGCCAGGCAGAGCGCAATCGTGACGGCCACGGTGCCGCCGCGGAAAACGGCAGCGCGCCGGCCAGGCCGGCCATAGTTTCGCGGATCGCGCGCTCTTGCGTGTTTCGCCATAAGGATGGTGGCCAGATGGTCACTTCATGCGTCGGGAGCCCACACTACCCGGCGGGCCGCGTGTTAATCGCTCAGGAGCGACAGCCGCACGGTCCGGTCGGTGTTGTCGGCGTTCAGGTCCACTAGCGCTACCGACTGCCAGGTGCCGAGTGCGAGCATCCCCCCGACCACCGGCAGCGTGGCGAAAGGAGGCAGCAACGCGGGGAGTATGTGCGACCTCCCGTGCCCGCGCGACCCATGCGCATGCCGCCAGCTGTTGTCGACGGGAAGCAGCCGGGCCAGGACAGTCAGAAGATCGGCATCGCTGCCGGCACCAAGCTCGATGATCGCCAGCCCGGCCGTGGCATGCGGAACGAAAACGTGCAGCAGGCCGTCGCCGCCGCCGGAAGCCTGCCTGGCGAAGTCGGCGCATTGCCCGGTGATGTCGACGACGCTGTCGCTGCCCGGGGTGCGGAGCCTGAATGTGGTCGTTTTCACGCCGGACGCTCCTTCTTCGGCAGCTTCGCGACCACGGCATCGTAGGACGCATCGAGGGCCTCGAGGATCTCGTCGTCGGGGATCGCGCCGCCGATCCGCAGTGAGTTCCAGCCCGAGCGGCCGATGTACGCCATCACCGAGGCGTCGTGCGGGTACCGCGCCAGCCACTCGTCGGCCGCTTCTCTGGTCGCACCGCATTTCAGCCCGATCGTGGCTGCCTCGTCTGCGCCAAGGAACACGAAGATCTTGCTGCCCACCTTGCCCACGACGTCGCCGTCCCAGGGCTTGTCCTGCCACGCTCCGGGCTTCGCCAGGCAATAAGCGAGCATCTCCGCCTTAGTCATGGCGCCTCCTCGAGCCGGGCGGAAGGTAGGGCACCACGAAAGCTTGTCATCGCGGCCGCCGGCTTGCCACCGCAGGCTCGGCGGCCAGGCCTGCCGGCGGCAGGCCATCGGGCCTGGACGTGGCCATTGTCGATAAATCGCTTAAATGCATCGGGCCGGATTCCTCACGAGCCCGCATCCCGTGAACAGGGATAGCGTCGCGAGGCATCCGGCCCGATTGATCAGGTTCGTGCGGTCAGGTTCGTGCGGTCAGGTTCATGCGGTCAGGTTCGTGCGGTCAGTGGTCCGTGTCGTTGTGGTCAGTGTCGTGCCGACGTTGCCATGCCGTCCTGCCAGGCGCTCGCGCCTGCCGCCGTAGCGGCCTTCGCCTGGGCCATCTTCCGCTTGACCACCGCGCTCGGCGGCTCCTGCTGCGCTCTGACCCAGCGCCTGATGAAGTTGACCATGGCCATGCCGGTGATTCCAGCGCCGCACAGGCCGATCAGGCCACCGGTTGCCACGAGGGCGAACCCGACGATCATGGCCTTGGAATTCGCTGAACTCGCCGGAATGCCGGTCATGGATGACCGTGTGCTCGTCATTGTTTTCCCCCGATGTCGGTCGTGCTCAGGTGGCTAGCGTTCCCGCCTGGGCCTGGCGGCACTCACCCTCGGCGGGTGATGTCGCGGCTGACGGGCTGGCATGCTATGCACATGACAGACGACGGTCAGCCATCCGGGCCGCTTCCCCCGCCAGAGGCAAGGCCACCCGATGAGCATCTGGCCGGCGACACGCGGCGAGCAGTGCTGTGGTCGGCGGCCGAGGCCAGGGGCGTTCCGCTCCGGGCCATCCTGGCCACAATTGCCGCGGTCATCGTGTTCTACCTGGCAGGCAAGATCGTCTACCGGCTGCGCGACGTCATCCTCCTGATCGCAGTCGCCGGGTTCATCGCGCTGCTGCTGAACCCACTCGTCGTCGCCCTAGAGCGCTGGGTAGGCAGGCGCGGAATCGCCGTCACGATCGTCACGCTCCTGGCGGTTCTGGTATTCGCCGGACTGGCCGTGGCCTTCGGCTACCCGCTCATCAACGGAGTGACCCATCTGGCCGACAGCCTGCCGGGCTATGTCAGCAAGGCCGAGCACGGCCAAGGCTGGATCGGCCACCTCGTCACCAGGTACCACGTCCAGAATTGGGTCAAAGCCAACGCGCCCAAGCTGGCCACCTACGGAAAGGACATCGCCCAACCGGTCCTCAGCGTCGGCCGGGGTGCTATCACGCTCATGGTCGCCCTGCTGACCATCTTCGTCCTCGTCGTGCTGCTGCTGATGGAGGGCCCGAAGCTGCGAACGGGCCTGCTCGGCCTGATGGCCCAGGAGCGCGCGAGGCGATACCGGCGCATCGCGGCAGCGGTGAACCGTTCGGTCACCGGCTACATGCTCGGCAACTTCGCGACATCGATCATCGCGGGCCTCGTTGTGTTCATCACGCTGGTTGTGCTCGGCGTGCCGTTCCCGTTCCTGTGGGCGCTCTGGGTCGCGCTCGTCGACTTCCTGCCGATGATCGGCGGCGCACTGGCCGGCATCCCCGTGGTGTTGTTCGCCCTCACCCAGTCCCTCGCGGCGGGCATCGTGACGCTGGTCGTGTTCGCCGTCTACACCCAGGTGGAGAACCACATACTGAATCCGGTGATCATGAGCAGGACGGTCCGGATCAATCCGTTGCTCGTCCTGATCTCGATCCTAGTCGGTGCGTCACTTGGCAGCTGGCTCGGCGGCATCTTCGGCGGCTTCGTACTCGCGCTGCTTGCCATTCCGCTCGCTAGCGCCCTCCAGGTGATCGTGCGCGAAATCTGGCGGTCAACCGATCCTGCCGCGCTTGATCCGGCCACAGTCAACGCCGCTCCGGTGACGGGAACTGGACGCCCGGCTGCGCTACGGGGCGTGCGACGCCGGCCGTATC
>DASWGE010000048.1:0-12314 GCA_036393895.1 Streptosporangiaceae bacterium
CCGCCGTCGCGAATGCGGCCTAGCTGGTTAGGCCGAGGGTGATCGCGTCGATCTCGGCTAGTTCCTCGCGGGACGGGATCCATTCGCCGGCCTCGGCGTTGCCCTTCACCTGCTCAGGCGACATCGCTCCGGCGATCACGCTGGCGCAGCCTGGCTGGGCGGCCAGGCCCCCGATCGCGATCGTCAGCAGCGACACGCCGTGCGATTCTCCCCAGGCGGCGAGCGCCTCGACGATGTCCAGCTTCGCCTCGGTAACGTAGCTTTCCCGGCCCGCCAGCCTGGTGCCCTCCCTGGCTGGCTGGCCGCGCCGGATCTTTCCGGTGAGCAGGCCGTTCGCCAGCGGAAAGTAGGGCAGCACGCCGAGGTCGAAGTGCCTTGCGGCGGGCACGACCTCGGCTTCAGCATCGCGCTCCAACAGCGACCAGTGGTTCTGTGCCGAGACGAAGGGGACCCTGCCGTGGCGTTCCGCCTCGCAGGCGGCTTCGGCTATCTGCCAGCCCGTGAAGTTGGAGTGACCGAGATAGCGCACCTTGCCCTCGGCAACCAGCTCGTTCAGCGCTGCCAGCGTCTCGGCGATCGGAGTCCGGGGATCCGGGGTGTGGATCTGGTACAAGTCGATGTAGTCGGTCCGCAGCCTGCGCAGCGACTGCTCGACCGCACGCCTAATGTAAGCTCGGCCGCCCTTGGCACCTGCCGCCGGCCCGTAACCCATGTCAGCGCCCTGATGACCGAACTTGGTCGCCAGCACGACCTGGTCCCGGCGGCCAGCTAGGACCTCGCCAAGCAACTCTTCCGAGCGCCCGCCGCCACCGTAGCTGTCGGCCGTATCGAGGAGGGTGATGCCGCAATCGATGGATGCGTCTACCACGGCCCTGGTGCCGGCCAGGTCGAGCCTGCCGCCGAAGTTGTTACAGCCGAGGCCCACAACCGAGACGACGAGACCGGAGTTGCCGAGAGCCCTGTAGCGCATAGTGCCGCCTTTACTTGTCGCAGCTGTCGTGCCGATCAGATCGTATCGACCGGGCCGAACCATCCCGAGCGGGGCGCACCAGCGCGATATCCTGTGCGGCACCATGCGAGAGTCCCCTGCGGCAGGGCCAGTGGTCCTGCGGATCAGGCTCGGCGCCACACTCCGCCATCTGCGCGAGGCACGCGGGATCACCGCGCAGCAGGCCGCCGAGGCCATCAGGGGCTCGGATTCCAAGATCAGCCGGATCGAGCTTGGCCGCCATGCGGCGAGGGAGATTGACGTCTCCGACCTGCTGACCCTCTACGGCGTCTCCGACCCCGCCGCGCGCGAGCCGTTGCTGCTCCTGGCTAGCCAGGCGCTCGCCCAGCCCTGGTGGCACCGGCAGGCGGACATCCTGCCGCCCTGGCTCCAGGCCTACCTCGGGATCGAGGAGGCGGCCGAGTCCGTCCAGAGCTACGACACGCATTTCGTTCCCGGCCTGCTGCAGACCGCTGACTACGCCGCCGGGCTGCTCGCGCAGGCCGACATCGGCGAACAGGAGGTGCGCCGGTTTCTCGACGTTCGCGCCGAGCGGGTCGAGAGGTTCGCTGCTGGCGGCTGGCGGCTGGCCGCGGTGATCGACGAGGCGGTGCTGCACCGTCCGGTCGGCAGCCAGCGCGAGTTTGCCGCCCAACTCGGGCATCTCAGGGATGCTGCCGGGTGGCCCGGAGTCACGGTCAGGATCAGGCAGCTTGCGGCCGGGGCGCCGCTGAGTCCGGCTGGATTCACGATCCTGCGCTTCGCCCATGACGAGCTGGCGGATGCGGTGTATTCCGAGCAGCTCACCAGTGCGAGCTACGTCGACCGGCCCGCGGATGTTGCCCGCTATGCCGCCACGATGGACATGCTGTGGAGAACTAGCCTGCCGGCTGACCAGACGGCAGAGATGGTGACTGGCGTGCTCACGCAGATCGGCTAGCCAGGAAGAGGCCGCCGCCGTGACCGGGTTGCCTGCCGCCGGAGGGTCAGAAGGTCCTGGCGATCCGCCTGATATGCGTGGCTGAGTCCGGTGCCGACATCGCTGCCATGCTCAGCAAGTCGAACGTCTGGCGCAGCGCTTGTACCTCGGCACTGCGCTGCTCGAGCAGAACCTGACCGCGGATGCTCTCCGCGCATGCCACGTCCGCATCTGCTGGCTCGGTGAAGCTGAGGATGCCGAATGAGCCGACCAGGACCGGACGCTCCGTGGCGGCCAAACCAAGCACCTGGATGGTCACCGTCGGCTCGCTGCCCGCCTCTGCCAGCCGCTCCAGCTGCGCGCGCATGATGCTCGGGGTCCCGATCGAACGGAGCAGCACCGATTCGTCGAGGACCACCCGAAGCTCGATGGAGTCAGTGCCGCGGAGCACCTCCTGGCGGTGCATCTGCACGGCCAGGAGCCGCTCCACCTGGTCAGACGTCAGGTCGGGCCGACGGGCGGCCATAACAGCCCTGCCGTAGTCCCTGCTCCGCAGCAGGCCGGGCACGACCTGCTCCTGGAAAGTCCGCAGCGCGGCCGCCTCAGCCTCGAGACCCAGGTAATTGCCGGCGCCCGCCGGCAGCAAGTCATCGAAGCTCACCCACCAGCCCTTGCGCTGCCCCTCGCGGGCCAGGTCCAGGAAAAAGCGGCGGCGGTCGGCGTCATCGACACCGTACAGATCGAGCATGAGCACGAGGTAGCTGGTCCTGGTCGGCCCCTTGCCCGTCTCGATCCTGGACAGCGTGGACGGAGCCACGCCCAGCTGGCTCGCGACTTCCTCGAGCCGTAGTGACCTCTGCTCGCGCAGCCGCCTTAAATCAATGCCGAGTCTGCGCCGCCGGACGGTCGGTCCTGCCAACACCGATGGTCGCCTCCTGTCGTGCGGGGACTCTGCCCACCTTACAGCTTCACTCAGATGATCTGGGATCCCATTTGCACTGTCGCCACGCCGATATTCTAGATGCACTTGCACAGTTTGCATTCCCATTGAAGGATAGGGCATGATGCGCGAGCGCAGTGAGTGCCGAAAGGAGACACGATGGCGGCCGAAGCCACCCGCACCAGCGATCCCGCCGCTGATCCAGCTTTACTGCCGCACTGGCTGATCCTGGGCAGCGTGACGCTGCCCGGGCGTCCCGAGCACGTCCGTGCGGCCAGGCAGTTCGTCACCAGGACCATCGGCTATGACCACCCCAAAGCCGATACGGCCATACTGCTGACATCAGAATTGGTCACCAACGCCGTCGAGCATTCCAGGTCACGGTTGCCGGGAGGCACGATCGAGCTGGCCGTGGCGACGAAATCCTCAGGACTTCTAATCTCCGTCACCGACAACGGGTCTGACGCCAAGGTGCCGACGATTGGTGTCAGCCAGGGAGGTGAGAACGGGAACGGCCTCCTGCTGGTCGAGAGCCTTGCCGATGTCTGGGGCTACTTGCACGACCCGGCGCGCACGGTGGTCTGGTTCAGGCTCTGCACGCACGAGGCGCTGCTGTATGGGACCGACCCGGCATTACTCCCCGGCTGCCTGCCACCGCGACGGTCGCTGGCGTGCGGCGTCCGTGATTCCTTCCACGTCGCCGTGCCCGGGCCGGCACCCGCTGTCGCGGTGCGCGGAGTCGCCTAACGCGCAGCGTTTAGCCGTGGCGTGCGCGGCGTCTAGCCGTGGCGTGCGCCGCGTCTAGCCGTGGCGTGCGCCGCGTGCGCCGCGGGCCGAGGTCGCGGCTCGCTTCTCCCGCAGCCGCATCGACAGGTGCACCGGCGTGCCCTCGAACCCGAACTCCTCGCGCAGCCTCCGCTCGATGAACCGCCGGTATCCGGCCTGCAGGAAGCCCGAGGTGAAGAGAACGAAATGCGGCGGCCGAATCCCCGCCTGCGTAGCGAACATGATCTTAGGCTGCTTGCCGCCGCGGACCGGCGGCGGCGTCTCGGCAACTAGTGCCGACAGCCAGGCGTTGAGCCGGCCGGTGGGAACCCGGGTTTCCCAGCCCCCAAGCGCGGTCTGCAGCGCAGGAACGAGGCGGTCCACATGCCAGCCGCTCGCCGCGGAGATATTCACTCTCGGTGCCCAGCGGGCGGTATAGAGCTGACGGTCGATCTCACGGTCGAGGAAATGCCTTCTGTCCTCGTCGACCAGGTCCCACTTGTTGTAGGCGATCACGAGTGCCCGTCCCGCTTCGATCACCGTCGAGATAATGCGGAGATCCTGCTCGGCAAGGGGTTCGCTGGCGTCCACAAGGACCACCGCGACCTCGGCGCGCTCCAGCGCGCGCTCAGTCCGCAGCGCGGCGAAGTAGTCGGCGCCCTGCGCTTCCCTGACCCGGCGCCTGATCCCTGCTGTGTCGACGAACCGCCAGGTGACGCCGCCGAGGTCGATCAGCTCGTCGACGGGGTCCCTGGTCGTCCCAGCGACCGGGTCAACGAGCACCCTGTCCTGCCCGGCCAGCTTGTTGAGCAGGCTCGACTTGCCGACGTTGGGCCGGCCGATGAGCGCGACCCTGCGCGGTCCAGACTCCGCGTCAATCCGGTCGGGCGGAGCCTCAGGCAGCGCGCTGAGTATCGCGTCGAGAAGATCGCCGCTGCCCCGGCCGTGCAGTGCGCTCACCGGAGCCGGCTCGCCGAGGCCGAGCGACCACAGCGAGTGCGCCCCGGATTCGGCCGGCGCATCGTCGACTTTGTTGGCAGCAAGGACGACCGGCTTGCCCGATCGCCTCAGCACCGCGGCGACAGCGGCATCGGCGTCGGTCACCCCGACCACCGCGTCAGTGACAAACAGCACGGCGTCGGCAGCGTCGACGGCAACCCTGGCCTGCGCGGCCACCCGCGCGGCGAGCCCCGGCGATCCTTCGATAGCGGGTTCCCAACCACCCGTGTCGACGACCGTGAAGGCTCGGCCCCGCCAGTTCGCGTCATAGGCCACCCGGTCCCTGGTGACCCCTGGGGTGCCCTCTACGACCGCTTGACGGCTGCCGAGTATCCGGTTCACCAATGTCGATTTGCCGACATTCGGCCGGCCCACGACGGCGAGGACGGGAGCCGCTCCCTGGTCAGCCTGGCCAGGCTGCTCGTCCGTCATTGGGTCGCCCGGTTCGCGCCGACCAGTACGAGGATGCGGTAGATGACCTCGTCGAGCCCGAGATCGGTGGCATCGATCGCTATGGCGTCAGCGGCCATCTGGCTCTGTGGCGCGTCCCGCCGATCACGCTGCGCCTGCTCGGCGAGGGTGATAGCCGCTGTTGGCGGCTCCCGCCGGTCGCCGCCCAGCTGAGCTGCCCTGCGCTCGGCCCTGACCTGCTGGCTGGCGGTCAGGAACACCTTCACCGTCGCGCCCGGCGCGACGACCGTGCCGATGTCCCGGCCCTCGGCCACGATTCCGCCGGCGGCCTCCGCGGCGTCCGCGATGATTGCCTGCTGCTGGGCGATCAGCTGGGCGCGGACCTGCGGAACCGCCGCCACCAGGCTGACCACGTTTGATACCCGCCGGGTCCTGATCTGTTCGCTCACGTCGATCCCGTCAACACGGACCCGCTGCTTCGCCGGATCTGTGCTGATCTCGATGCTCAGGCCGCGGGAATGCTGGGCTATGGCGTCCTGGTCAGCAAGATCGACGTCGTGCTCGAGCATCCACCAGGTCACTGCGCGGTACATCGCGCCGGTATCCAGATAGCGCAGCCCGAGTGCCGATGCCGTGCCGCGCGCAGCGCTGGACTTTCCCGAGCCGGAGGGGCCGTCGACGGCGACCACCAGCGCTTGCCCGCCCGCCGTCCGGCCCGTGATTCCCACCTGCCGGACGCCAGCCACCGAATTTGTCACGCAGGCGATGCTACCGGCCAGCCGGCGGCTGCCAGCGCGGCCGATAGGGCTGCGGCGGCTTCAGGCCGGACCGAAAGCTCCGCAACGCCGACCGGCAGCCCAGGCGAATGCTCGATCCTGACGTCTTCGATATTGATTCCTGCCGATCCCGCCGCTGCGAACAGCCTCGCAAGCTCGCCCGGCGTGTCCGGGATGACGACTTGCACCACCGCGTAATGAGGTGCCGGGCCGCCCTGCTTGCCGGGAATCTTCGCGACCCCGTCGCGACCCGACTCCAGCAACGCCGTCACTTGCTTGGCGGCATCGTCATCACCTGAGGAAACGGCGCCGAGCGCTCCGGCTGCCGCATCCAGCTGGCCGGCCATGGCGCGGATGATCTCGCGTACCTGCGCCGCGTTGGCCGCGAGGATCTCCGTCCACAAGCCGGGGTCCCCCGCGGCGATCCTGGTCACATCGCGCAGGCCGGGCCCGGCCAGCGCGAGGGCACCGGGCGCCGCATCCGCACACTGAGCCGCCATCGCGGCGGCTACCAGGTGCGGCACATGCGAGACCAGCGCCACCCACCTGTCGTGCTCCGCAGCTGACATCAGGACCGGCTGGGATCCGCATGCCGTGGCCAGCTGGGTCACGACTTCGACGCACCACGCGGCCGTCTCCTCGCCCGGGCAGATCACCCATGGCTGGCCGGCGAACAGGTCTGCCCTGGCAGCCGCCGGGCCTGACCGCTCGCGGCCTGACATCGGATGGCCCGGCACGAAGACCGTGATATCGCAGCCGAGTTCCCTGGCTTGGCGCAGCGGCAACTGCTTGACGCTGGCCACATCGGTGTAGCACCTCGCCAGCTGCTGCCGCTGAGCACCCGCCAGGGCCCGCGCGACCGCGGCGGGCGGCACCGCCAGCACTGCGATGTCTGCGGGTCCGCCCCGCTGGCCGACGGCCGGAAGGGCCTGCCCTGCTCCCAGCTCAGCGGCGAGCCGCGTCGCGCTCCGGTCAGTGTCGGTCAGCCAGACGTCTGTGCCCCGCTCTCGCAACGCGAGCGCGATCGACGTGCCGATCAGGCCGGTGCCGACGACGACCGCGGACGCTGGTGCTTCCGGCCGCGTCACGGACGTCCCTGCCTGATCATTGTGCGATGTCCAGCCGCAGGGCGGCCGCGCCGCGCAGATACACGTGCTGCACCTGCGCCCTGGCCAGTCCGGTTTCGACGTGCATCATCAGCCGCACCACCCGCGGCATGGCACCGGGCACGTCGATCTCCGCGCAGCACAGCAGCGGTACCTCCTGGAAGCCGAGCGACCGCGCCGCCAGCGCGGGGAACTCTGCGCACAGGTCAGGCGTGGCCGAGAAGATCACGCTGATCACCTCGTCGGTCGTCAGGCCGTTTCGGTCCATCACCTGGGTCACCAGTTCGGCGGTGCCGTCCAGTATGTCCGCGCGGTCATCTGTCCCGATCTGGATGGCGCCCCTGATGGCCCTGACCGCCACAATCGCTCCTCTCCCGCGACTCTCCCGTGACCCTATCCGCCCGCCGGCCGGCCACGTTCTGTCGGCTGGGCTCACATGCCGACAGCGGCGTACAGGTTCCCGACCTCAGCGGTGGACAGCCGCCTCGACGTGCCGGGCCGGAGCGACCCCAGGCTTACCGGCCCGACCTGAGTCCGCACCAGTCTGCTGACCGGATGCCCCACCGCGGCCAGCATGCGCCTGACTACATGCTTGCGGCCCTCGTGCAGCGTGACCTCAACCAGCACCCGCTGACCCGCCTGCTCGACCACGCGGAACCTGTCCGCGCTGACAGTCCCGTCCTCGAGCTCGACCCCCGTGGTCAGCCGGCGAGCGAGATCCCTGCGGACCGGGCCGCGTACCTCGGCGAGGTAGGTCTTCAGCACCCCGTACCGGGGATGAGCAAGCCGGTGCGCTAGCGCACCATCGTTGGTCAGCAGGATCAGTCCCTCGGTCTCGTAGTCAAGCCGGCCGACGTGGAACAAGCGCTCGCTGTGATCAGCCACCAGATCCGCGATCGTGCGCCTGCCCCGGTCGTCAGACATCGTGCTGAGCACGCCAGCTGGCTTGTTCAGCGCGAGGTAGACAAGGTCCTCACTGGTCGGGATCCGCTTGCCGTCCACCCGGATGACCTGGGCGCGCGGGTCGACTCTGGCGCCGAACCTGCGGACGATCTCGCCGTCGACCTCGACTCGCCCGGCCCCGATGAGTTCCTCGCAGGCGCGCCTGCTGCCCACGCCGGCCGCCGCGAGCACCTTCTGCAGCCGCACCCCGCCAGGAACGTCGGTAAGCGAGTCCCGCTCCCCCGGCTCGATACCCCAGTCGTCGTCATCGTCGGCATGGCCGTCGCCGGCCCGGCCAGGCGATGGCCGGCGGCCGGCTGGCGGGTCGCTGCCGCCCCGGGGGTCACGACGGGCCGTCATGGCTATCCTGTTCGTCGTCGAGATGGTCGGGCAGGAACGGGGCGAGCTCGGGCAGCTGGTCGAGGCCTGCGATGCCGAGCCTTTCCAGGAAGTACACGGTCGTGCGGAACAAGGTCGCCCCGGTTTCCTGGTCGGTCCCCGCTTCGGCCACCAGGCCCCGTAGGGTCAGCGTGCGCATCACCCCGTCGCAGTTGACGCCGCGTACGGCAGAAACCTGCGCCCGGCTGACCGGCTGGCGGTAGGCGACGACGGCAAGCGTCTCCAGGGCAGCCTGGGTTAGCCGTACCTCCTGGCCGTCGCTGACGAACCTTTCCACCACCGGGGCGAACTCGGCCCTCGTGTAGAAGCGCCAGCCACCGGCCACCTCGCGCAAGTCAAATCCGCGGCCTTGCTCGGCGTAGGTGCCGGCTAGCTGATGCAGGGCCGCCGCCACATCCTGTTGTGCCACCTCGAGCACCTGGGCGAGCGTGTTCTCTGGTACCGGCTCGTCAGCGACGAGAAGGATCGCCTCGAGGGCCGGCTGCAACCCGGAACGGGACTCGCCGGAGTCTGGCAATGGCTCTTCGATCATTTCCGCCTGTCGTCTGATCAGCCCGGCCGGCCAGGCACCGGATCGCCCGCGGTCTCGCCGTCGGTGGGCTGGGTGCCGGCGGAGTCCTGCGCGATCCAGGTGATGTACAGGTCGCCGAGCGGGGTCTCCTGCTCGAACGAGACGCATTTGTCCCGGTAGAGATCAAGGACAGCCAGGAAGCGCGCCACGATCTCGTAAGTATCTTCGCAGCCGGAGGCCAGTTCGGCGAACGAGGCCCGCCCGGCAGCGCGCAGCAACCTGGTGACGATCACCGTCTGCTCGCGCACTGTAGTGCGCGGGACGTGCAGGTGGGCGGTGGATACAACGGGCGCCGCCCGCGGCGCGAGGGCCGCCGCGGCGACGGCCGCGAACTGCTCGGCGGTCAGGCCGAGCAGAACCTCCGGCAGCAAGTCGGCGAACCTTGGCTCCATCGGCACCCGCCGGGGGAACATGTGGCGCTGGTGGGCCATCTGAGCCGCCATGTTCGCCGCAGCTTCCTTATAGGCGCGGTACTGCAGCAGCCTGGCGAACAGCAGGTCCCTGGCCTCGAGCAAGGCGAGGTCCTCCTCGTCGTCTACTTCCCCGGACGGAAGCAGCCTGGCCGCCTTGAGGTCCAGCAGGGTGGCGGCCACGACGAGGAAGTAGCTGGCCTGGTCAAGCTCCCAGCGTCCGGCGAGCGCGCCGATGTAGCTGATGAACTCGTCGGTGACGGCCGACAGCGCGATCTCGGTGATGTCGAGCTTGTGCTTGGAGATCAGCGCGAGAAGCAGGTCGAAGGGTCCCTCAAAATTGTCGAGGTGGACCTCGAAGCCGCCTGCTGGACCGTGCGCGCTGCCGCCGGGTCCTTCGGTCATAACTGCCGTCAATGTCCGTTCCGCAGCCGGCGCGCCATCAGGCTCTCCGCCCCTTCGGCATCCAGGTCGGCCAGGAGTACGGCCAGCGCTTCCCTGACGATCCGGCCCCGGTCCGCGGACATCCCGTATGAGCGCAACGTCAGCCTGGCGCGCTCAAGCTCAAGGAGCTCGGACTCCGATAGGTACACCGTGATCTTGTGGCTGTGGCTCTCGCGGCCGCTGGCCTGCCGCTGCTCGGATTCGGCGGGGAGCTGGGATGCCGGGCGCAGCAACTCGGCGATCCCGGGAACTCTTACCCGGCGCTGACCCGGCCTGCGAGCTCGGCCTTGTGCCACCGGTCAAGCACCTCCCTGGCGAGCTCCCGGTAGGAGGCCGCTCCCGCCGATGAGGGATCAAAAATCGTGATCGGCTCTCCGGCGACGGAGGCGTCAGGGAATCTGACGGTCCGGTTAATGACGGTATGGAACACCTTGTCGCCGAACCCAGCCACAACGCCGGCCAGGACCTCTCGAGTGTGCAGCGTACGCGAGTCGTACATGGTGGCGAGCAGCCCGTCCATAGTCAGCTTCGGGCTCAACCTGTTCGATACCTTGTCGATCGTCTCCATCAGCAGCGCCACTCCGCGCATGGCGAAGTACTCGCATTCCAGCGGCACGAGGACGCCGTCAGAGCACGCCAGCGCGTTGACTGTGAGCAGCCCGAGCGACGGCTGGCAGTCGATCAGGACGATGTCATACTCGGGCAGCAGCGGGGCCAGGACGCGGCCGAGCACGAACTCCCTGCCGACCTCGTGCACTAGCTGGACCTCGGCGCCGGACAGGTCGATATTGCTGGGCAGCAGGTCCATCCCGTCGACCTTGGTCTGGAAGAGGACCTCACCAGCCGTGACCCCGGCGTCCATCAGGACGTTGTAGACCGTGGCATCAAGCTCGTGCGGCTGAAAGCCCAGGCCGACGGAGAGCGCGCCCTGCGGGTCGAAGTCGACCAGGAGCACGCGCCGTCCGAGCTCTGCGAGCGCCGCGCCTAGGCTGATCGTGGTGGTCGTCTTGCCGACGCCGCCCTTCTGATTGCAGACGGCGACGACGCGAGCCGGCCCATGCTTCAGCAGCGGTTCTGGATCGGGGAATACCGGAAGCGGGCGGCCGGTCGGGCCGATGATGCCGGCACTAGCTTCCGTTGTCCCTGACGCTGACACGGTAACAAGCACCTCCCCGGCGGCGCGCACGCTGCGGCCGCTGACTTCCGGACTTTAGAGCTTGCATCGGGTCGCGGCAAGCCGACTCACCCTTTGCGCGGAAACGGCCCGCTCATCTGCCCTGGTCTGGGCCATCATGTCTGGTCGGGATTCGGTGGGTATTCGGTCGGGATTCGGTCCGGACTCGGACTGGCTTCAGCCCAGAGCCCGCGGATGGGACGCCGCGTATACCTCGCGCAGCTTGTCCACCGTAACCAGGGTGTACACCTGGGTGGTGCTGACCGAGGCGTGGCCGAGCAGTTCCTGAACGACCCGTACATCGGCGCCCCCGTCGAGCAGGTGCGTCGCGAAGGAATGACGGAGCATATGCGGCGAAACCGCGGCCAGCCCAGCCCTGGCGGCGGCGGCGCGCAGCGCGCCCCAGCCGCCCTGCCTGGTGAGCCTGCCGCCGCGGGCGTTCAGGAAGACGGCCCGACTGCGCTGCCCCGACCGCGCACTCGCCGCGAGCGTCGGCCTGGCCCGCACCAGGTAAGCGTCGAGCGCCGACAGGGCGTAGCTGCCGACGGGCACCATCCGCTGGCGGCCGCCCTTCCCGGCCAGCCTGACCGTGGCGGCTGTCCCGTCGGGGCCGCGCTGGCCGGTCAGGTCAAGGTCGTCGATGTCCAGGCCGACGGCCTCGGAGATCCGCGCCCCAGTCCCGTAGAGCAGCTCGAGCAGGGCGCGGTCGCGACGCTGGGCTGGCGTGTCGCCAGCAATCTGGAGCAGCCGCTCTACGTCGGGAATCGAGATCGCGCGCGGCAGCCGGCGCGGCGGGGCAGGCGGGCGCACGGCCCTGGCCGGGTCCGATCCCGCGAGCCCCTCAGCCATCGCGAAGGCATGCAGGCCACGGACGGCCACCACTGCACGCCCGGCCGAGCTGGCTGCCAGCGGCTGGTGGTGCTCGTCGCCCTCGCGCAGCCTGGCCAGGAACTCAGCGACGTCGGGTGTCGTCACCTCGCCGATCTGCGTCCGGCCGGCGGCGGCCAGCGTCGAAGCGTACCGCTGCAGGTCCCTGCGGTACGCCTCGATCGTGTGAGCAGCCAGCCCGCGCTCGACAGTCAGGTGGTCGAGGTACCGGCGGATCGCCCCGGAGACGGTGGTCAGCCCGGCTCTCCTGTCATCTGCGTGCCCGCCGACCGGAGCCGAGTCGGTTCGGAGCCGAATCGGTTCGGGCGCTCAGGCCAGGACATCAGCCAGCGGCGTCCACGCGAGCCCGTGCGCCTCTGCCACCGGTTCGAGGGTAACGACGCCGTCGTGGGTGTTCAGGCCGGGCGCGAAATACGTGTCGCCCCGCAATGCCTCGCGCCAGCCGCGGTTCGCGATCTCGATGGCATAGGGCAGCGTCACGTTGGTGAGCGCGTACGTCGAGGTGTGCGGCACCGCACCCGGCATGTTGGCCACGCAGTAGAACACGGACTCGTGCACCTCGTAGGTCGGATTGGCGTGCGT
>DASWGE010000049.1:0-4788 GCA_036393895.1 Streptosporangiaceae bacterium
TCTCGGGGCTGAGCGACCTGGCGAGCGAGCCGACCTCGATCCAGGGCCTGCGCTCCTCTGGTGTGGCCTGCACCGCTGACTCGCTCACCAGCGCGGTCGGCGTGCCTTCATGGTCGACGACCACCAGGGCGCGCGCCCCGGCCGCCTGGGCGCGCCTGACCGCTTCAGCCAGCGGCAGGCTGGCCGAGACCGGGAGCGCGCGCCTACCGAGCGCTCTCGCGCTGACCATGGGCAGCCGCTCGCGGATCTTGGCTGCCCTGATCGCCTGGGTCGACTGTATCCACATGAATCCCGCGATGACCAGGAGCCACAGCCAGCCCACGTTGAGGAACGAGCCGGATTTGCGCTCGCCGAACAGCGCGAGCCCGGCCAGTATGATCGCGAGCACCCGGCCGGCCCATGCCGCCGTCATGGTCGCCGCGACCTGGCGGCCGGTGATCTTCCAGACGCCCGCGCGGAAGATGCGGCCTCCGTCCAGCGGCAGGCCAGGCAGCAGGTTGAAGATCCCGACAATGAAGTTGGCGACGAACACCTGGGCGAGTAGCTGGTGCCCGAGGCCAGCCGGAACAGCCATGGCGATCAGGTAACCGAGCCCCCCGATCGCCAGCGACACAACAGGTCCCGCAACCGAGATCAGCGCCTCGCGGCCCGGCGTTGCAGGCTCCTGCTCGATCTCGGAGTACCCGCCGAGCGGGTAAAGCAGCACGCGGCGGACCGGCAGCCCGAAGCGGAGCGCCACCACGCAGTGCGCGAGCTCATGCACGAGCACGCTGAGGTACAGCAGCAGCACGAACGCGGCCGCCACGATGTACCTGCTCTGGGTGCTCGCGCTGTCGGCCCCTGGGCTGTTGGCGTACATCACCACGAGGACGACGGCGAAGACCAGCCAGTAGGGAGAAATGTAAACGGGGATCCCGAATGGCCGGGCAACGACAATGCCGAGCTTGGGATCGCGGCGCGGCGGGCGGTCGGGCGCCTGTTGGCCGGAGTCCGCTGTGCCGCGCTCCGGCGTGCTAGTGGCCACGAACCGATGCTACGTGCTCTGGCCCGCCGACGCTCGTCCGCCGCCGCGCCACGGCTGGCTCGCCCGTCGGCCTGTTGACGGTGAAATGTCGGCGGGATCCCCTACCCTGCCAAGTGTGGAGGACAAGCACCCGGGCACCGCAGGCGGATCAGCGACAGCAGTGGCTGCGGTTCCCGCCAATGCAGTCTCGGGCGACGCGCGCCACGGATGGTCGCTGTCGCCGTCGCGCGCGGCCGATTTCCTCACCTGCCCGCTGCTCTACCGGTTCCGCGTTATCGACCGGCTGCCGGAGGCGCCGAGCCAGGCGATGGCGCGCGGCACGCTCGTGCACGCCGTTCTAGAGCGGCTATTCGACCGGCCTGCTGCCAACCGGAGCCCGGAGGCTGCGGGGGCTCTGATCGCGCCTGAGTGGGACCGCCTGGTGGCAGCGGAGCCCGAACTCGCCGCGCTGTTCGCCGACGAGGCCGAGCGCGGCGCCTGGCTCGCCCAGGCCAAGGCGATGATCGGCCGCTATTTCACCCTCGAGGATCCGACCAGACTGGAGCCAGCACACAGAGAATTGCATGTCGAGGCGGTGCTGGCGTCGGGATTGCGGCTGCGCGGCTACATCGACAGGCTCGATATCGCCTCGACCGGTGAGATCAGGATCGTTGACTACAAGACGGGCACGGCGCCGCGGGCAGACTTCGAGGCCCGCGCGCTGTTTCAGATGAGGTTCTACGCCCTCGTGCTGTGGCGCACGCAGGGCACGGTACCGAGGCTGCTGCAGCTGATGTATCTGGGCAACGGCGAGATCGTCCGGTATGCGCCCGACGAAGCGGACCTGCTCGCGACTGAGCGCAAGATCGAGGCCCTGTGGCGGGCCATCGAGCGCGCCATGGTTGCGGGTGACTGGCGGCCGCGGCCTGGCAAGCTCTGTGACTGGTGCGCGCACCAGTCACTCTGCCCGTCTTTCGGCGGTACCCCGCCGCCGCTGCCCTCCCGGGCTGAGCCCGACGAGCCTGACCTGCCAGCGCTGGCGGACGAAGGCGCCACGGTCCTAGCCGGTTCCGGGATCGCGCGAGACAAGGACTACGAGCTGTGAGCGAGCGTCAGGCCGGCGGTGCGGACGTCATCGCCGCCCGGGCGACAAGCGCGTCAAGCAGATCCAGGTCGACGTCGGCAAGGGAAGCCACGATTGTCAGGCCGGCGCGCGGCTCCACCTGCGCGACGCCGGGCACGGCGACCGTGACGCAGCCGGCCGCCAGCGCGGAAGCGACGCCGTTCGGCGAGTCTTCCAGCGCGACGCAGAGTCTGGGATCGGCGCCGATCAGCGCTGCGGCCCGCTGGTAAGGCTCCGGGTCCGGCTTGGGATGGCGCACGTCAGCGCCGCATACGGTCGCGGTGAACGCGATGTCATGTTTGGCCAGGCTCGCCAGCACGGTGTCCATGATCACGCGCTCGGACGAGGTGACGAGCACGCGCGGAATCCCGGCCGCCGCTACCTGCCCGAGTAGTTCGATCGCGCCGGGCATCACCGCAGCCTCGCGCTCGGCCAGCAGGTCAGCCATGCCGCCGACGAGCCAGCCAGCCACCTCGTGATGGCTCGCCGGGAGGCTGGCCCGGTCTATCAGGTAGCCAACGCTGCGCTGCAGCGAGCCGCCGACCAGTGCCTGCTGGTCCTGCGGCGTCCACTCGCCGCCCAGCCTGCTCATCACGGCGCGCTCGACCTCGAACCAGAGCGGCTCGGAGTCTACGAGCAGCCCGTCCATGTCAAACAGCACAGCCTGAAGCTGACTGCCGGCCCGTGTCGTCGCCATCAGGTGCTGAAGTACTTTGCCTCGCGATGATGCACGATCAGCGCGTCGGTGGACTGCTCGGGTGCCAGCTGGAACTCCTCAGACAAGGTCACGCCGATTCGCTCTGGCTCGAGCAGCCGCATCACCTTCGCCCGGTCCTCGAGGTCAGGGCAGGCCGGGTAGCCGAACGAGTACCGGCAGCCCTGGTAGCCGACGCGCAGGATGCCATCGAGATCGTCCGGGTCCGCGCCACTGGTGCCCAGGTCTGTCCTGGTCCTGGCGTGCCAGTACTCGGCGAGTGCCTCGGCAAGCTGCACGGACATCCCGTGCAGTTCCAGATAGTCGCGATAGGCGTGCTTGGCGAACAGCTCGGCCGTGGCCTCGCTGATCCTCGATCCGACGGTGACCAGCTGGAACGCCACCACGTCGGTCTCACCGGACGAGCGTGGCCTGAAGAAGTCGGCCAGGCAGAGCCTGCGGTCCCTGCGCTGCCTGGGGAACCTGAAACGCTCCCGCTCGCTGCCGTTCTCGCTCAGCACGATCAGGTCGTCGCCGTCGCTGACACAGGGGAAGTACCCGTGCACGACCGCCGCCTGGAGCAGGCCCTCGGTCTGCGCCCGCTCCAGCCACATCCGAAGCCGTGGCCTGCCCTCGGTCTCAGCGAGCTCGGTATGCGACGGCCCGCTGCCGCCTTTGGTCGGCTTCAGACCCCACTGGCCGAGGAACAGCGCGCGCTCGTCGAGATAGCTCGCGTAGTCGGCGAGCGGTATCCCCTTGACCACCTTGGTGCCGTAGAACGGGGGCTGCGGCACAGGCTCAGTGCTGCTGACGTCTGAACGGACCGCAGTGGCAACCGCAGGCTCGCCTCCCGACTCCGCACCGGTGCCGGCTCCTGGGCCGCGTCCCTGGCCGGCCACGCTGGCAAGGCGCACCCGTCGCTGGCGCAACGCGGGCAGCGCAGCGCCTGGCTCGCCCCGCTTGATCGCCATCATGGCGTCCATGAGCCGCAGACCCTCGAACGCGTCTCGCGCGTACCGCACTTCGCCGTCGAACAGGCTGGCCAGGTCCTGTTCTACATAAGACCTCGTCAGCGCGGCGCCGCCGAGCATCACGGGCCACCGGCCGGCCAGGCCGCGCGAGTTGAGCTCGGCCAGGTTGTCGCGCATCACCACGGTCGACTTGACCAGCAGCCCCGACATGCCGATCACATCGGCCTCGTGATCGGTCGCTGCCTGCACTATCGCCGAAATCGGCTGCTTGATGCCGAGGTTCACGACGTCGTATCCATTGTTGGAGACGATGATGTCGACCAGGTTCTTGCCGATGTCATGCACGTCGCCCTTGACAGTCGCCAGGACGATCTTGCCCTTGCCCGCCTCGCCCGAGCGCTCCATGTGCGGTTCGAGGTAATTGACCGCTGCCTTCATCACCTCGGCCGAGGTGAGCACGAACGGCAGTTGCATCTGGCCGGACCCGAACAGGTCACCGACCGTCTTCATGCCGTCGAGCAGGACGTCGTTGACGATTTCCAGGGCGGGCCGCTGGCTCAGCGCCTCGTCCAGGTCGGCCTCGAGCCCCACGCGCTCGCCGTCGATGATGCGGCGCTTGAGCCGCTCCCATAGCGGCAGCCCAAGCAATTCGGCTGCCCGGCTGGCCTTCAGCGACGCGGTATCCACGCCCTCAAACAGCTCGAGCAGCTTGGCCAGCGGGTCGTAACCCTCCCGGCGGCGGTCGTAGACCAGGTCGAGGGCGACCTGGAGCTGATCGGCCGGGATCCGGGCGATCGGCATGATCCTGGCCGCGTGCACGATCGCCGAGTCCAGCCCGGCTTTGACGCACTCGTTGAGGAAGACCGAGTTCAGCGCCGCCCTGGCGGCAGGATTCAGGCCGAACGAGACGTTGGAGACGCCCAGCGTGGTCTGCACGTCCGGGTAGCGCCGCTTTACCTCGCGGATCGCCTCGATCGTCTCGAGCGCGTCCCGCCTG
>DASWGE010000050.1:0-14400 GCA_036393895.1 Streptosporangiaceae bacterium
CGCCGAAGGCGCTGGCGCGGTGGCTCAGCCGAGGCCAAAAACCCGCGCCGCGCTGATGGACTTCTACCTCACCGCAAGCACGGACCTCGGGAAGGCGCTGACCTCGGCTAGCCCGGAGAGTCATGCCTGGACCTGGTCTGACGACAAGACCGTGGGATTCATCATCCGCCGGCAAGCGCATGAGGCGCTGATCCACCGGGTCGACGCTGAGCTGACCGCGGGCCAGCGCCGGTCCCTGATGGATCCGCAACTCAGCGGCGACGGCGTCGACGAAGCACTGCGGATCATGTACGGCGGCGATCTTCCCCCGTGGGGCACGTTCGCGCCTGACGGGTCACGCACGGTGCGGGTGCGGGCCACGGACACGGGCGACTCCTGGTTCGTCACCCTCGGCCGGTTCAGCGGCACCGACCCTGACGACAACAAGTCCTACGATCAGCAAGCCGTCCAGGTCGCCCGCATTGATCCTGGCGGCCAGGCCGCCGCGACTGTGCGCGGAACAGCCGACGACCTGGATTGCTGGCTGTGGCACCGCCCGGGCGACGCCGCGCCCGAGCGGTCAGGTGACAGTGACGTGCTGGCCGCCTTTGACGCGCTGCTCGCCAGGGGCATCGACTAGAGCCTGGCGGCCGGCTCAGTCGTCCCTGCCCTGCCAGGTGGTGATGCACGCCTCGTTGCCCTCAGCGTCGGCCAGCACCCAGAAAGCCGGGGCGCTGGCGTCTGACATGAGCGCGCCGCCCGCCTTAAGCGCCGCATCAAGCCGCCCTGACGCCTCGTCATGGGGCACCGAGATGTCCACGTGGATCCGGTTGCGCTGCGGCCGCGGCTCGGTCATCTGCTGGAACCAGATCGCGGGCCCCTGCCCGGCTGGGTCCACGATCGCGTCCAGCGGACCCGCGTGTCCTGGCTCGTCCCCATATCCGAGTATCGCGCGCCAGAATGGCCTGACCGACGCGATGTCGAGCGCATCGATTGCGATCTCGAGCACCTGGACCGACCTGCCCGCCGACGACCGGACCCCGGTGGCTATCGTCAGCCCGAGGCCGAGCACGATAGCCGAAACCTGGCGGATCAGCTCCACCTCAGGCTTGGCCAGGACGCCGTGAAGGTTCTGCACCGTCAGGATCAGGTACCCGTCCCTTATGTCGATGAGCAGGCGCCCAGAAGCGGGTTCACCGCACTGCGCGGCGATCTCGGCGGCGGACCGCGCCGCCTCAGCCAGCGATCCCGCCTCGACCGTTGCCTGTGCGACGCCCAGGACATACCGCCAGCCAAGGCTGGTCACAGCGGCAGACGCCGCAGTCCTGCTCAGAAACTGACCCGGCGGTTCGAACTCTCTCATTTCCGCATCGTGTCATAGTGCCGTGACTGCACGCCCGGTCGTGAGGTCGCGAAGAGATGGGATGAAAAATGGCAATCTCGCTGGGCCGACACGAGGGCACCTTCGCCGTCGTGGAACATCGGCTCGGGCGATGGTGTTAGATGGTTCTGGTTGTAGTCGAAGGTTCGTGTACGTGTCACAGCGCCTGCGAAACTAGACAGCGGGCGTCCTGGACGACCGAAGCTCGTACTTCGGGTTAGGCAGGCGGTCGCGCAGCCCGGGGGCCATCACTGTGGACCCCGAAGACCGCAATATAGGAGTAGTTCATGCCTCAGGGCACCGTGAAGTGGTTTAACTCGAGCAAGGGTTACGGCTTCATCGCACCAGACGACGGCAGCGCCGACGTCTTCGTCCATCACACGGCGATCCTCTCTGACGGGTTCCGTAACCTCGAGGAGAACCAGCGCGTGGAGTTCACCGCCGGCCAGGGGGCCAAGGGCCCGCAGGCCGAGCAGGTACGCCCGCTCTAACCGAGTGGCTTGGGGCCGTGCGGCGTCCCGCCGCACGGCCGCTAAGACTTGCTCGCCCGGCGACTGGTCGGCTAGCGACCCAAGGAACGTGACTATCTCACGTGCCACCTCCTCGGGGGCACGTAGCGGCAGGTGATGACCTGCTCCGTCGATCGGGTGCAGCCGGGCGTACGGCAGCGCGCTGCTGAGCGCGACCGCGTTCCGCAACGGGACGAGCGAGTCGCGCGGGTCGGCCGCGATAAGTGCGGGAACCCTGACCGAGGCCGCCAGCCCCGCCAACGTGCCTGCCTCACGCACGAGCGCCTTCTGCTCGGCTAGGAAGGTGCGCCACAACGGGCCGTTTTCCCACGTTGTGAAGCCCCATACATGCCAGTTAACGTGTCGGCGCGCGGCTCGTTCCCACCCCTGCCGCGTCGCTAGCAGGCGCAGCGTGACGCGGGCGAACCACGGCGTCAGCTGCCACGCGAACAGTGCGCAGACGGCTCCGGCAACCGGCGCGGCCAGCAACCTGTCCGCTCCGTTGAGGCAGTCCGGGCCGACGGACGCGAGCAGGACAACGGCCTCGACGCGGTCGGGCGCGCGGGCCGCGACGCTCAGCGCGACACCGCCGCCATAGGAATGACCCACGAGCACGGCGCGATCGATGCCGCGGGCATCGAGTTCTTCGATTACCGCCGCGGCATTGACGTCCAGGCCGCCGCCGGCCTGCCGGCTCGAACCGTGACCCGGGCGGTCGAGCGCGACGGCGCTGATGTGTTCTGGCAGCATCGCGATCACGTGCTGCCAGTCGGCCCCCGTTCCCGGCTGGCCGTGCAGCAGCACGAGGTTATAGCGACGCATCCGGACAGGCTACTCAAAGGTAACGTCAGTCCTCATTCGCGATGGCGAGGCCGACGGCGTTAGCTACCGCCGGAGCGCGTCACACTCCGCGCTGGGCGAGAATCCGCCCGGAGGCCGCCGCCTCGCCGAGCGCCGCGTAGTCCCGCTCATTCTGATCGGCGTAAGCGGCGGCGAACTCGGCGATGGCCTTGTCGAAGCTGTCCGAGCTGCCCAGGTAGGCAGCGATCGCGATCCGGTCACCGGAGCGCGCGTGCGCTCGCGCGAGCGTCCAGGCGCAGACCTCGCCGTAGGCGGACAGACCGCTCGCCGTCATAACCTGCGTGTCCAGCGACAACTTCCAGTCCCGCAGCTGGCGAATGTAAAAATCCCTGGTTACGCCGTCGGGCGCGGGATTCATCCGGTGCCAGCCGAGGAACATGTCGCTGGCCGCCTGCATCAAGCGCTGCCCCTCGACGACCCGCTGCCCTTGGTTCTCGAACCTGCTCCGCCCCGCGTATTCGGCGAGCACTGACGGCCCGGCCTCCTTCATCTGCAGGAACAGCGGGTCGGCGGTGTCCCGGCCGAGCATAAGCATGATCCAGCATCTGGTGCCGACACTGCCGACGCCGACAACCTTCCGCGCGATGTCGGCGAGCTCGTGCCGGTACTGATCAAGCAGGTACCTGCGATCTGCAAGCAGGGTTCGCTTGTAGCTGTCAACCGCGTCGATAAGCAACTTCTCGATTCCGCTTCGGTCAGCGTCAGCGGGGAGCAGGCTGGACAGCGGAACGACAAGCGGCGGGTCGGCGACGATCCGCGGCCTGCCGTCGGCGATCCTCGTGAGCTTTCCGAGCGCCTGCATGCTGTCCCTGGTGCGCGCCTTCGCTGCGCCCTTGGCCAGCGTGGCCCGCTGCCGCGACGTCAGCCGGTTCCGCAGCCGCCGCTGTATCTCATCGGCATCCGCGCTGGCGTAGAAGACCTCGAGGTTCGACTGGCCGCCGAACATGCGCATGGCGATCCGGTACCTGGCCGCAGCCGCCCGGACCATCGCCAGCCGATCGCGCTTGACGACGCCGTTCTCCCGGGCCGCTATCTCCAGGCTCGCGGCAAGGCGCTTGACGTCCCATTCCCACGGCCCGGGGAGCGTCTCGTCGAAGTCATTGATGTCGAATACGAGCCGACGCTCGGTCGAACCGAACAGGCCGAAATTGCCCAGGTGCGCGTCGCCGCATAGCTGGACGGCGAGCCCGGTCGCCGGCGTGCCCGACAAGTCGTAAGCCATCGGCAGGGCCGAGCCGCGAAAATAGGAGAACGGCGAGGACAGCATGCGGCCGTACCTGATCGGGATCAGGTCGGCCAGCCGGCTGGCGGACTGCGAAGCCAGCATGTCGACTGGATCAGGCCGGGCGGCCGAAGGTTCGAAGTCGGCATGGCTGCTCCGGGGTACCTCGGTCCGCAGCTGCCTGCCTTTCGCCGCCCGCTCCTCCGGGGTAGCGAGCCTCAGCGACGTGTCGAGTTCGTACCGGCGCGACGGCCTGGTCGCTGATTTCGGATCGGCTTGACTCGCCGCGTCGTCGCGCTGTGGCGGCACGCGTCGCGATCGTGTCTGCGTCATGGTGGTCATGCCTCACAATGTGCGCGGCGCTGGCCCGCGAGCGTCATCCGCGCCGGGTGATGTTTGCCCGGCAATGCCTTTCACTCGCCGAGGGTGATGCTGGCCCGGTGCGCCAGGCGGATTCTTGTCACATGTCAGCGCTAACTGTCTGGAAGTTCGAGTCTACCGATGGCGCCCAGGATGCGCTTGATCTGCTGGCCGACCTGCAGCGCCAGCAACTCATTCAGGTGCTCGACGCGGCCGTAGTCAGCTGGGAGGTGGGCAAGAAGAAACCGAGGACCCGCGAGCTCCGCGATACAAGGAAGGCCGGCGCGCTCGGCGGCGGATTCTGGGGCCTGCTCTTCGGTCTCATTTTCTTCATCCCGATACTGGGCCTGGCGATTGGGGCGGCGACCGGCGCCCTGATCGGATCGATGGCCGACGTCGGCATCAGCGACGACTTCATCCGCGATGTCAGGAAGAAGGTGACCCCGGGAACGTCGGCGCTGTTCCTGCTCAGCTCCGATGCCGTCATGGACCGGGTCACGGACCGTTTCAATGCCACCGATGCCGAGCTGATTAGCACCAACCTCTCCGCGGATCAGGAGGCGAAGCTACGCGAGGCTTTCAGCGAGGACGAGTAGCGGCGACCTGGGCCCTGATCAGCACAGCGCCACGACGAGCGTGATGCAAGGTTGATACGCGCATTTGGCGGGTACGGTCGTGTCGGGCTGTAGCTGCACGTTCGTCCTTCGGATCGGGGGCCTGAAGGATAGATCTGACGTGCTGCGGCGCCCGCCGGGGGATTGATGACGAGCACGATCAGCCAGCCGGCTGTCCGCTCAGGCGCACAACACAGCAAGCGGGATCCACATGCCGCGCAGTCCGGCATTGGGTTGCGCTCTGCGAAGCGGCGTCAGCTTAGGCTGCCTGCCAGCGACAAGGTACGGCCGCCGCGCTCCAGCGTTCCCTTGCTTGAGCGTCCGCGGGTCACTGGCCTGATCGGCGCTGCCACAGCGCAGTATCGGATGACCCTGGTCTGCGGGCCATCGGGTGCGGGCAAGACGGTGGCGTGCGCTGCGTGGGCGGCATCGGCCGAGACCGGCAGCGTCGGCTGGCTTAGCCTCGACTATGGCGACCGCTGGCCGCGCCAGCTGTGGGCACACGTCCGGCTGGCGCTCACGCAAACAGCGGCTGTGCCCGCCGAGGTCGCGCGCGACCTGCCCGATCCCGACGACGACGCATTCCCGCTGCGGCTCGCGCAGCTCGCCCAGCGGCTCACTGAGCCGGTGACACTGGTCGTCGATGACATCAGCGACCTTGCCGGAGCCGGCGTCCTCGCCGGAATGGACCAGCTGATCAGGCACGCCCCGCCAACGCTTCGGCTCGTCTTGTCCGGGCGGCATCCCGCCGGACTCCAGGTCGCCAGGCTCAGGGTCGGCGGTGAGCTTGCCGAGATCGGGGCAGCCGACCTGGCCTGCACGCCCGAGGAGGCTGACGCTTACTTCCGCATGGTCGGCCTCGAGCTGCAGGCCGCGCAGCGTGACGAGCTGCTCGCGCGAACTCAGGGCTGGATCACCGGGCTGCGGCTGGCGGCGATGCGAGCAGGCCCGGGCAAGCCCGCCACATCCATCTCACGGATCACAGGGGACGAGCCGGCGGTCGCCGATTATCTGTGGGACGAGGCGCTCGCGAGCCTGCCGCCCGACAGCAGGCTCTTCCTGCTGCGCACGAGTGTCACCGACGCGATCTGCGGCGATCTCGCCGACGCGCTGACCGGCGGAACCAGCGGTGGCGCCATCTTGGAGCAGCTCAGCCGCGAGAACATGATGATCGGGCCGGCCGATGCCGATTTCGGCAGAACCGAGCGCACCGAGTACCGCTACCACCCGATGCTGACCGACATGCTGCGGGCGCGGCTGCGCCGCGAGCTTCCCGGCGAGACTGTCAGGCTGACCAGGCGGGCCGCCCGGTGGCTGGCGGCCAGCGGCAAGCACGCCCAGGCAATCCGCACGGCCGCGCGGGCCGGCGACTGGGACTTTGCTGGCCGCGTGCTGGCGGACGCGGGACCTGACCTGCTTGTCCCCGGGCCAGCCGCGGACCTCGAGCCGGTGCTCGCCACGTTTCCCGCGAGCCGGTTCGCCGCGGATCCCGCAGTCGCAGGAGCGCTGGCCGCCGCCGGCCTGCGTACCGGGGACACCTGCGCCGCGGCCCTGCACCTGGACAACGCCCAGCAGGCACTCCGCCGCTGCGGCCAGGCTCAGCGCCAGCGGATCAAGACGTGGCTCCAGGCGCTGCGGCTGATGAGCGCGGGCACCAGCGGGACTGATGCGACCTCTGCTGACCTGGTCGAGCAGAGCCGAGGCATCGCCGTAAAGGCCGAGCGGACCGCGCTGGATGCCGCCGCGCACCAGGGCGTCGGCCTGCTGTGGAGCGCGCTTGGCGCCGCCGAGCTGGTCGCAATGGACCCAGCCAGCGCCCGGCACAGCCTGGCAGCAGCGCGCAGGCATCTGCGAGACGGTCGGCCGGAGTTCGCTGACCGCGCTCGCGGCTGGCAGGCGCTCGCCGAGGCGCTGTATGGCGACCTGATCACCGCCAGCGAGCTGGCCGCGCAGGATGGATCTGAACCACTTTCGGCGCGGCTGAGCCGCCTCGCCGGAGCCTATGTCCACCTGGCCAGGGATGAACCGGCGGCAGCCAGGGCGGCGCTGGACCAGTGCGAACCCGACGAACGCGTCGCCGGTGCACGCGGGGAGCAGCGTCCTGATCCGGTCGCCGGCCGGGTGATCGCCTGGCTCGCGTCGGCCGCGCGGGCACGGCTCGCCCTGGCCGACGGCGACGCAGGCGCTGCCAGGAGCGTCCTGTCGCGGCTGAGGTACCGGCGCATGAACGCCGACGGCGGCGCTGCGGGAACCGCGATGCTCGATGAGTTCCTCGCTCCGCTGGAGGCCGACATCGCCCTGCGGGATGGGGATGTTAGCCGGGCGCGGCTCGTGCTTGCCGAGGCCGCTCAGAACCGCGAGCCGGGGAGCGGGCTGCTGCTCGCACAGGCGCGGCTGCTGCTCGCGCAGGGGGATAGCCAGGGCGCCATGGCCGCTATTGCCCCGTGCCTGGAGTGTGGTCCCGACTCGGCTGCCGGAACCACGCTGCAGGACAAGGTCTGCGGCCAGGTCACGGCTGCCATCGCCGCCCGCAGGCTCGGCAATGCCGAGCAGGCTGGCGCGTGGCTCACCTTCGCTCTCGCGCTGGCCGAGCCGCACGGCATGTACCGGCCGTTCCTGGACAGCGGAGCCGCGGCCAGGTCGGCGCTGACGGTGCTGATCAGGCCCGCCAGCCAGGGAGCGGCGTTCGCCGCGAGGATCTTGCAGCGCTTCGAGGTCAGCCCAGGCCCGTCAGGCGGCCAGCCAGCGTCGCCGGCCGTCCCGCTGACTAGCAGCGAACTCGCCGTGCTCAGGTTCCTGCCGTCACACATGACCAACCAGGAGATCGCCGAGGCCTTGTTCCTCTCCATCAATACAGTGAAAACCCATCTGCGCTCGGTCTACCGCAAGCTGGGGGTCACCACGAGGCGCCAGGCGATTACCCGCGGCGGCAAGCTCGGCCTGCTGTAGGGGAGGCCGTGCCCCCCACTCGCAACAGCCACGCCGGGTCGGATACAGTGGATCGGTCATGCGGCTCTTCGCGGTAATTCTTATTAGCCGTAGCGGGACCTGATCAGGCAGGCCAGCAACCCGCTACGGGGATGAGGCGCTGGCCGTGTGCCCCGTTTTTAGCTCCCGATCGGGAGCAAGCCAGCGCGCCTTTCCCAGACATCGCGGCTCCTGGCTTGCGGCAACGGCTCCGCCTCCAGCTGGAACGCCTGGCTCTCTTAATGCCAAGTAACCACCGGGCCAAGTAACCACCGGGCCAAGTAACCACGGGGCCAAGTAACCACAGGAGCGTGTGATGAGACCCGTTACGTATCCAGAAGTCCGGCCCGCCGACCCGGCGGTCACCAGCGCATCGGCGCTGCACGCAGTGCAGGTCGCGCTTGACCGCCGGGACAATGGCGGCGACGCGCAGTTTCACGATTAGGCAGACTGGCGAGATGGAGAACAGCGTGGGCGATGCGGCCGCAGCGAGCGGCAGGCTCTTCGACAAGGTGTGGCAACGCCACCTGGTCGCCAGTCCCGACGGTGAGCCACCCCTGATCTACATCGACCTGCACCTGGTCCACGAGGTCACCTCACCGCAGGCCTTCGAGGGCCTCGAGCTGGCGGGCCGGACGGTGCGCCGCCCCGATCTCACGGTCGCCACCATGGACCACGACGTCCCGACGATCAACCCGCTCGGGCCTATCACCGATCCGCTCGCTGCTGAGCAGATGGCCAGGCTGCGCAAAAACTGCGAGGCTCACGGCGTCACGCTCTACCCCCTCGGCAGCGCCGACCAGGGCGTGGTTCATGTCATCGGGCCGCAGCTTGGGCTGACGCAGCCGGGCATGACCGTGGTCTGCGGGGACAGCCATACCTCGACGCATGGGGCCTTCGGCGCGCTCGCGTTCGGCATCGGCACGACCGAGGTGGAACACGTGCTGGCCACCCAGACCCTGCGACAGGTCAAACCCCAGGCAATGGCTGTGATCGTGGACGGAGAACTGCCCGCTGACGTGACTGCCAAGGATCTGGTACTCGGTATCATCGCGGAGATCGGCACCGGCGGCGGCGCTGGCTCGGTGATCGAGTACCGCGGCGCGGCGGTCCGCTCGCTCGACATGGCCGGGCGGATGACGGTCTGCAACATGTCGATCGAGGCGGGCGCGCGAGCCGGGATGATCGCGCCCGATGATGTCACGTTCGCCTTCCTCGAGGGCAGACCGCACAGCCCGACGGGCGCGAACTGGGAGCGGGCGCTCGACGACTGGCGGTCGCTCGTCACCGACGATGACGCGACCTTCGACCGTGAGGTGCGGATCGACGCCGCCACGCTGCGGCCGGTCGTGACCTGGGGAACCACCCCGGCGCAGTCGGTGAGCATCGACGGCGTGGTACCCGATCCCGGTTCGTTCGGCACGGCCGCACAACAACAGGCCGCGCAGCGAGCGCTCGACTACATGGGGCTGACGCCGGGAACGGCGGTCAGGGACATCGCGGTCGAGGTCGTCTTCATCGGCTCGTGCACCAACGGCCGCCTCGCCGACCTGCGGGCCGCTGCCGGCGTGCTCCAGGGCAGGAAGGTCAGCCCCGGCGTCAGGGCGATCGTCGTCCCGGGCTCGGCCAGGGTCAAGGCGGAGGCGGAGGCCGAGGGCCTCGACGCGGTGTTCGCGGCCGCCGGGTTCGAGTGGCGGTCAGCCGGATGCTCGATGTGCCTCGGCATGAACGGCGACATCCTCGCTCCGCGTGAGCGCAGCGCGTCGACGAGCAACAGGAACTTCGAAGGCAGGCAGGGCCCGGGCGGGCGCACCCACCTGGTCTCCCCCGCGATGGCCGCGGCCACGGCCGTGGCCGGTCACTTCGCGGTGCCTGGTGACCTGGAAGGAGCAGGCTAGATGCGCGCCGTCAGCAAGGTCGAGGGCCGCGCGGTCACCCTTGATCGCCGTGATGTCGACACCGACCAGATCATCCCGGCCGCCTGGCTCAAGCGGGTCGAGCGCACCGGGTTCGGCGCCGGGCTGTTCGAGGCATGGCGCGCCGATCCCGGCTTCGTGCTGAACACCCCGGCGGCTGCCGACGCGAAGATCCTCATCGCGGGCGCCAACTTCGGCTGCGGCTCTTCCCGTGAGCACGCCGTCTGGGCCCTGCAGGACTTCGGCTTCGCGGCGGTGATCGCCCCCAGTTTCGCCGACATCTTCCGAGGCAACAGCATCGGCGCGGGCCTGGTGACCGCGCAGGCCGGCGAGGAGAGCGTCGCCAGCTTGATTGCCGCCCTCGCGAACCGCCCGGATGCCGAGGTCATCGTGGACGTCGCCGAGCGCACGATCGGTATGCCGTCGGCGAGCCTGAGCATGCCATTCGACCTGCCGGACTACGCCCGCTGGCGGCTGCTCGAGGGCCTAGACGACATCGGCGTCACGCTCAGGCACGCCGACGCAATTACTGAATTCGAACGGCGGAGGCCAGGCTGGCTGCCTGCATCTGGCCCCCGCGCACACGCGACCACCTGAAATGCCCTAAGGTGGGGGGCGGCAGGCAGCGTCGCCTCCCACGGTATTCACCCCAGGCTCACGGAGATTGCTGATGATGACCGAAATCCGAGTACTCCTTATCACGTAGCGCGAGCCTGGTGACGGGCTCGCGCTACTCCTCCTCGGCCGGATCGGCCAGGAGGTTTTTTGTTATCGCGAACCCTTACAGCACAGATCCGTTTCTCAAGGGAGATAGAACCGTGGAAGTGACCGGAGCCCAGGCGCTCGTCCGCAGCCTGGAATGCCAGGGGGTCGACGTCGTGTTCGGCCTGCCAGGCGGCGCCATCCTGCCGGCCTACGACCCGCTGCGGTCGTCAAGCCTCAGGCACGTGCTCGTCAGGCACGAGCAGGGCGCTGGCCACGCGGCCGAGGGGTACGCGTGGGCCACTGGCCGGACCGGGGTCTGCATGGCGACCAGCGGCCCGGGGGCCACGAACCTGGTGACTGCCCTAGCCGACGCATATATGGACTCGGTTCCGATTGTGGCGATCACCGGGCAGGTGCCCCGCGCGATGATCGGCACCGACGCCTTTCAAGAATCCGACATAACTGGGATCACCGGGCCGATTACCAAGCACAATGAGCTCGTCACCGACCCCGGACGCATCCCGGCCGCGATCGCCGAAGCCTTTCACATCGCTTCAACGGGCCGGCCAGGGCCGGTCCTCGTCGACCTGCCTAAAGATATTCTCCAGGCCACGACCACCTGGTCCTGGCCGCCGGCGCTTGACCTGCCCGGCTACCGGGTGCCCGGGCCAGCTGACCCCGAGCGTATCGCGGCGGCCGCGAGGCTGCTGCACCAGGCGCGCCGACCGGTCTTGTACGTGGGCGGCGGCGTAATCAAGTCCGACTCACACGAGCCGCTGCGCGACCTGGCCGAGCTTGCCCAGGCACCGGTCACCACCACGCTGATGGCCAGGGGTGCGTTCCCCGACTCGCATCCGCTGGCGCTCGGCATGCCGGGCATGCACGGGATGTACGCCGCGGTCGCCGCGCTGCAGGAGGCTGACCTGATCGTCGCGCTCGGCGCGCGGTTCGACGACCGTGTCACCGGCAAGCTGGCCGCCTTCGCGCCGAAGGCAAGAGTTGTGCACGCCGACATCGACCCCGCTGAGATCGGCAAGAACCGCGCTCCCGACGTCGCGATAGTCGGGGACCTCCGGACTGTCATGGCCGAGCTCGCCCGCGCGACGCGCACGATCATTGATGTCGAGGGCCCCGCGGATACCGCCGCCTGGGTCGCCACCACGGCCGGCTGGAAGAGCAGTTATCCGCTGCGCTACACCCAGGCAGCCGACGGTCCGCTGAAGCCGCAGCACGTCGTCGAGCGGCTCTCGGCGATGACAGGCGGCGACGCGATCGTCGTCGCCGGGGTCGGCCAGCACCAGATGCACGCGTCGCAGCACTTTAGCTTCACCCGGCCGCGCAGCTGGATCAACTCGGGCGGCGCAGGAACGATGGGCTTCGCGGTGCCCGCCGCGATGGGCGCGCAGATCGGCAGGCCAGGTGAGCTGGTCGTGGCCATCGACGGCGACGGGTGCTTCCAGATGACCGCGCAAGAGCTCGCTACCTGCGCGATTGAGGGTCTACCGATCAAGGTGCTGATCTTCAACAACGGTTTCCTCGGCATGGTCAGGCAATGGCAGGAGCTGTTCTACGACGAGCGCTACTCCGAGGTGCATCTCGGCACGGACATCCCCGATTACGTCAAGCTGGCTGAGGCTTACGGCTGCGTCGGGCTGCGCTGCGAGCAGCCAGGCGACGTGGATGCGGTGCTGGAGAAGGCTCTGTCCGTTAGCGACGTGCCGGCCGTCGTGGACTTCCGGACCCACGATGCCGAGGGAGTCTTCCCCATGGTGCCCGTGGGCCGTCCCAATGACGACATCGTCCTCGGCCCCGAGTTCACCCCGGCAGAACAGCAGGCCGCTGCGCGCAGGGAAGTGATCGCGAAATGACCACGCACACCCTCTCGGTTCTGGTCGAGAACAAGCCAGGCGTGCTCGCGCACGTCGCCGGTTTGTTCTCGCGCCGGGCGTTCAACATCACCTCGCTCTCGGTCGGCCCGACCAGCGATGCGCGGGTCAGCCGGATGACGATCGTCGTCGATGGCGAGACCACGCCGGTGGATCAGGTGCACAAGCAGCTCGAGAAGCTGGTGCGGGTACTGAAGGTGGTCGAGCTGGGTGAGGACGACGCAGTCGAGCGCGAGCTAGCGCTGATTAAAGTTTCCGTCCAGCCTTCTGTGCGGGCCGAGCTGCTCGACATAGCAACTGCGTACAGCGCGAATGTCGTGGACATGGGCCCGGAGACGATCGTGCTCGAGGCGGTGTGTAGCCCGGGGCGGCTCGATGCTCTGATCGCTCAGCTTGAACCGCACGGGACCTGCGAGCTCGTGCGGACTGGGCTGATCGCGATCGGGCGTGGGAGTACCACGATTACGGACGAGGACCTGGCAGGACTGGCGGTCTGCGCCTAGGTAATGCCGACCACGCCTGAACGGCTGTGGCCGGATCACCTTGGCGCAGACCGGGACTGCTACACGGCTGGAACTTCCAAAGACAAAAAGCGTGAAAGGGCTTACTGATGGCGACTGTGTATTACGACGACGAGGCGGATCTCGGGCTGGCTCAGGCCCGGAAGATCGCGGTGCTGGGTTACGGGTCACAGGGGCACGCGCATGCGCTCAGTCTGCGTGACTCGGGGTGTGATGTGCGGGTGGGGCTGCCTGAAGGGTCGAAGTCGCGGGCGAAGGCTGAGGAGGCCGGTCTTACGGTCGGGGCGCCGGCTGATGTGTGTGGGTGGGCGGATCTGATTATGGTGCTGACGCCGGATACGGGGCAGCGGAAGCTATATGCGGAGGCGATCCGGCCGAATCTCAAGGCGGGAGACGCGTTGTTCTTCGCGCACGGGTTCAACGTGCACTTCGGGTATGTCACGGCGCCTGAGGATGTCGATGTGGCGATGGTGGCACCTAAGGCGCCTGGGCACACCGTGCGGTGGCAGTACGAGGCCGGGCAGGGGACGCCGGTGCTTGTGGCGGTGGAGCAGGACGCGACAGGCAAGGCCTGGGAACTGGTCAAGTCCTACGCCAAGGCGATCGGGGGGACGAAGGCAGGCGCGCTGGTCACGACCTTCAAGGAGGAGACCGAGAGCGACCTGTTCGGCGAGCAGGCCGTATTGTGTGGCGGCGTCACCGCGCTGGTAAATGCAGGCTTCGAGACCCTTGTGGCGGCCGGGTACCAGCCCGAGGTCGCGTACTTCGAGTGCCTGCACGAGCTCAAACTGATCGTGGACCTGATGCAGGCGGGCGGCCTGACCTGGATGCGTTACTCGGTCAGCGACACCGCTGAGTACGGAGATCTGACCAGGGGCCCGAGGGTGATTTCGGAACCGACGAAGCAGGCGATGGCCAAAATACTGGCCGACATCCAGTCCGGCGAGTTCGCCAGGGAGTGGATCGCCGAGGACGACGCAGGCCGACCCAACTTCAGCCGGCTCCGCCGCGAAGCCGCCGGCAGCGAGATCGAGCGGGTCGGGCGCCCGCTGCGCCGGATGATGAGCTGGCTCGACGCCCCGACCGACCACGAGGAGGAGCTCTGATGCCCGATCACGTACGCAGCTACGTCGTCGCCCATCTCGCTGGTGACGGCATCGGCCCCGAGGTCACGGCCGTAGCCCGGGACTTGGTCGACCTAGCAGGCAAGCAGCACGGCTTCACGATCGACTGGCGGCACTGCCCGCTCGGCTCCGAGCACTACCTGCGTACCGGCGAGGTCCTGCCCGAGGAGGTGCTCGATGGCCTCAGGAAGACCGACGCCATCCTGCTCGGCGCCGTCGGCAGCCCGCAAGTCCCGCCCGGCGTGCTCGAACGAGGCCTGCTACTACGCCTCCGTTTCGACCTCGACCTGTACGTCAACCTCCGCCCCGCCAAACAGCGGCCAGGGGTAGACGCCGCCGGCGCCGACGACCTCGA
>DASWGE010000051.1:0-6206 GCA_036393895.1 Streptosporangiaceae bacterium
AGCCCGTTCACGCCTACCTAGCACAACTAGCGGTGATCCAGAATCACGACACCACAGACCGGCTGAACCAGATCACCACCGTGCCCTCGCTGGTGCTCGCCGGTGAGGAGGACATCCTCATCCCCGTCGCGCTGTCGCGGCGGATCCACGAAGCGATCCCCGGCTCGCAGTGGGCCACGACCAAGGGCGGGCACGCCTGCCTGTGGGAGCACCCGGCCGAGTTCAACAAGACGTTCCTCGACTTCATCCGACGGCATGGAAGGGGCTAGCAATGGCCGTCACCCAATCCCCCGCCCCCGAGCGCCTCCAGCGCAACCAGCTTGGCCTGTTCGGCATCATCATGCCTGGCCTGGCCCAGGTCGCCCCCGCCTTCAACCTTTTCTTCACCACCGGCTACATGGTCTTTTATGCCGGAGCGTCGGCACCGCTGATCTTCCTGATTTCCATGGTGGGCATGGGCGCTACCGCCAGCAGCCTGGCCCAGTTCTCCAGCGTCTACCCGAGCGCCGGATCCTTCATCACCTATATCACCAGGGCGATCGGCACCAAGGTGGCAGTGGCGGTCGGGGTGATCACCGTCCTCGGGTACATCATCGCGTTCGGCGGCATTTATATCTTCGTCGGCAGCTACATCGTGCAGAACGTGCTCAGCAATCCGCATATCTGGGGCATCACGCAGATCGTCACCATCGCCTACGGCGTGCTCGTGGTGGCGCCGGTCGTCGTCGGCCTGAAGTTCGGCGTGCGGATCACGGTCGCTCTCTACGTCTTCGAGGTGATCCTGCTGCTCGCGCTGAGCCTGACGATCCTGGCCAAGGGCGGCGCGAGCGGGCTGTCGGGCACCCCGTTCACCTGGCCGGGCGGCAAGTCGAGCGACGTGCTGCTCGCCTTCAGCCTCGCGGTCCTGGCCTTCGGAGGGTTCGAGGCCGCCGCGCCGCTGGCCGAGGAGACCCGCGATCCCCGGCGCAACGTGCCGATCGCCGTTCTCGGCTGCGTCCTGGTCAGCGGCATCATCTACGTGGTCGGTTCCTACGCCCTGGTAACGGCCTTCGGGGTGGGCCACGCCAGCACGCTGGCCAGCGACACCAACCCGTTCCACACTGCGGCCAAGACCTTCCTGCCGGTCCTCGCGCCGCTGATCACCTGGGTGTTCCTGTCCAGCGTGACGAGTTCCTACGTGGCGGCGAACACCCAGACATCACGGGTAATCTTCGCTGGCGCCCGCGGCGGGCTCTGGACAAAGGCGCTGGCCGGGGTAAGTCCGCGGTTCAGGACGCCGGCGGCGGCCGCGGTCGCGTTCGTGGCCCCCAGCATCCTGATCGGCGTCGTTTCCACAGCGTTCACCGATCCCAGCACCGCGTCCGGATTCCTCGGCACCTACGGGATTCTCGGACTGATCATCATGTACCTGGTTGCGAACATCGCCCTGGTGGTCCAGTGGGTCAAGTTCCGCCGCCAGGGCATCGGCAAGAACGTCTGGCTGTGGGTCGTCACGCCGGTCATCGGCGTGGCCGTGCTGGCCATCCCGATCTGGGGTGACCTGCGGCCGGGTCAGGCCAGCCCGTTCAACACGCTGCCCTGGCTGACGATCGCGCTGATCGCGGTCGGAGTCGTCTACGCGCTGGCCCTCGGCGCCTGGCGGCCGCGGGTGCTCGAGCGGGCTCCGGCGCTGCTCGAAGGCGACAGCAGCCTGGCCACCGACCCCCTGCCAATCAGCTAGGGGTCACAAGCTCCTGGTGCTGCGGGGCACCGGTCCGCTCCGCAGCACCAGGTTCCACCTCCGCAGCGTCGCTCCCGTGTGATCACGGACATTTGCCGACGGTCCTGGTCGAGAAGTGTCCGTGACACGGCAGCGCGGCTGCCGGGGCGCGCTCAGGCGCGGCGGGGCGCGACCGACTCGCGGTGCACCATGCGCATGGGCTCGCGGACCAGCACGTCGCGCTCTGAGCCGCCTTCCACCCTGGCGATCAGCGCGTCCACGGCCGCGCTGCCGAGTTCTACAAGCGGCATGGCGACGCTGGTGACCGGCACGTCCAGGAAGGCCAGGCACTCGTCCTCATCGAAGCTCACCAGTGACATACCCTCAGGCACAGGCACGCTGGCCCACCGCAGCGCGGCCATGGCGCCGAACAGCTGGTTGAGGCTGCCCACCCCGCAAGCGGTCGGCCGGTCTGGTTCGGCCAGCAGCTTGCGCGCCGCCTCCCAGCCGCCCTCCTCCGTGGCCGGCGCGTGCAGTACGCGCAGCCTGATCCCCTGGGCCGCGCTGATCCGCCTGGCGGCGCTAACCCGGCGGTGCACCGTGTCCACCCCGGCCGGCCCGTCGATGAGGCAGATGCTGCTGTGGCCGAGCCCGGCGACGTGGTCGATGAAGAGCCTGACCGCTCCCGGCTCGTCCATCACTACGTTGTTGCCGCGCTGCGGGCCCCTGCGGTTGACGTAGACGTGCGGGGTGGCCGGGACGCCGTCGGCGTGCTGGCTGATCCGGAGCGAGGTGGCGATCAGCAGGCCGTCCGCGCGGCTCTCGTCGACCAGGTACCGGTAGCTCCCCGGCGGCTTCGGGTCGTCGGTCGGCTCTTCCATGATCATGACGACGTAGCCGTGCTCGGTGGCACGCTGCAGAGCGCCGCGCTGCAGCCTGACCCAGATCGGGTTGCGCAGCAGCGGGATCACGAACGCGAACGCCCCGGTGCGCTGCTGTTTCAGCGCCCGTGCGAGCGCGTTCGGCCGGTACCCCTGCTGCCTGGCGGTGATCAGGATCTGCTGGTAGATCTCCGGCCGTACCGACTGCGCCGGGTCGCCGTTGAGCACGCGCGACACCGTGGATGTGTGCACGCCGACAGCCCTGGCAATGTCGACCAGCCTCGAGCCACGGCGCTGGCGGGCGAGCGATGTATCCGATGGCGACGTACCTGTCATCCGACGCGCTGAACCCGCCCGGCGGGCCGGCCGGCTAGCCGTGGCCCCCCCGTTGACCTTGTCCTGATCCTCAGGCAACTGCTTACTCACCTGGTGCTAACTCACGCCGTCACGCCGCCATCGACCATCACCACCGAACCCTGCAGGTAGCTCGCACCGTCCGACGCGAGGAACGCAACCGTGGCGGCGACCTCGTCTGGCGAGCCGATCCGGCCCGCCGGAGTGCCTTGGCCGAACCGCGTCATCGCACCGGCGTCATGGCGGATCCAGTCGGCCATCTCGGTGTCGATCAGGCCTGGGCAGACGCAGTTCACCCGCACGCCGTCAGGACCGTGGTCTATGGCCAGGCTCCTGGTCAGCAGCACCAGGCCGCCCTTGGATGCGCAGTACGCGGCCCGGTGCTTGCCGCCGCGCACACCAGCCGTCGACGCGATGTTCACGATGCAGCCGTCGCGAGCCGCGATCATCGCGGGGAGGAACTCGCGGCAGGTGAGGAACGGACCCTTAAGGTTGGTATCGACAATCCTGTCCCATTCGCGGGTGTCCAGGTCGGGCAGTAGCTGGATGCTGAACACGCCGGCGGCGTTGACCAGCAGCCGCGGCTCGCCGAGATCGGCCCTGATCCGGTCGGCCGACGCGCGTACCGAGTCGGCATCGCGGACGTCAACGGCATAGCCCCGGGCTCTGGCTGGCCGGCCAGCCGCGTCGGTCAGCCCGGCAGCCAGGCCAACCGCCGCCGCCTGGCTGAGGTCGAGACAGGCTACGGCGAAGCCATCGGCAGCCAGGCGGCGGCAGATCGCCGAACCGATGCCGCCCGCCGCTCCGGTGACGACAGCGACCCTCACATAACCTCCGCGACGGTCCTGGTCAGCAGGATCGCGGCACAGAACGATTGGTAAACGGCCAGCGGATCGGCCCCGGTGAACCGCAGTTCGCGCGCGCCAATCCGCTCGACGCCGCGAACCCAGGCCGCCGCCTCGGCGATGTCGGTGGTCCTGACCGAGATCTCCAGCCTGGCCGCAGCCAGCAACGGCGGCTGCGCGGCCGCAGCGCCGGCCACCGCCTTCTGCGCCGTCTCCCGGATCAGCGCGCACGCCTGGGTCGGATGCAGGCTGTGCGCGGCCAGCCTGCTGACGTGCTCTTTGACCACCGCACAATGGACGCCGGGGATCAGCGCCGCCGTCTCCTCGCACGCGCACCTGTCCCCCGTCACCAGCACGACGGGCACGCCATAGTGCGCCGCTACCAGCGCATTGATGCCTGCCTCCCCCGTCACCGAGCCGTCCAGCCGCGCCTCCATCACCGCGCGTGGGTTGTAGGTATGCGACAGGCCGGCCGGCGCCCCGATGGACCCGTGATAGGAGACGAACAAAACCGCATCGAAACTGTCGTCCAGGCCCTGCATCATGTACAGCGGCTTATGGCTGCCGGAAATGTAGGAGGCGCCGCCCGCCAGTTCGGCGGGCGGCAGGTTGCGCATGGTGGCATGCGAGTCGTTGACGACGATCTCGGTCGCGCCGCCAGCCAGCGCGCCCTCGATCGCGGCGTTCACTTCGGCGAGCAGCAGCCGACGTCCCGCCGCGGCCTCGGGCCCGTCGCCGACACACTGGTCCCAGTCGACGACGCCAGCCGTGCCCTCCATGTCGCTGGATACGAAGACCTTCATGACTGCCGTCTCTCCTCAATCCGGTAGCTGTCGTCGCCGGCCGTCATCACGGCGTAGGTCCCGCCCGCCCTAGTCGACGCGCCGCCGTGGCTGCCGTCCGGGGTCAGGCACAGCGCCTGGAGCGGCGAACGGTAGTCGTCGGCCAGCTCATGCGTCTCGGCCAGCGCCGATGCGCAGGCCTCCCCCGGGCCTGCTCCGGCCTGCAGGGCGAGCAGCACACCACGGGCTGTGTTCGCGCGGATCGCCAGCTCGCCACGGCCGGTGCAGGCAGCGCCTCCGACTCGGTTGTCGCAGTAGTTGCCGGCGCCTATCAGCGCGGAATCACCGACCCGCCCCGGGTACTTCCACGGGTACCCGCTGGTGCTGACGCCCACGGCCAGGTTGCCTGCGGCGTCAAGTGCCAGCACGTTGACTGTCCCCCACGGCCCCGCATGCGGGGCCATTGCCGTCAGCCGCTCGATCACCTGGCGGCGAAAGGCCACCTCGCCGTCGCCGTACCGCTCCTGCGCCGCTTCGAGCCCGGCGGGCTCGAGGCCATCGCGCCATATCTGTCTGGCCTCGTCAGTAAGCGTGGGCCCTCGTTCGATGCCCATCTCGTCAGCGAACCGCTCGGCCCCGGCCCCGACGAGCAGCAGATGCTGCGGCAGCCGGTCGCAGATGGCCCTGGCGATCGAGATCGGGTGCGGGAACCCGGTGACTGCGGCGACCGCGCCAGCCTTGCGCGTCGCCCCATCCATGACGGACGCGTCGAGCTCGACCTCGCCGAGCAGGTTGGGCAGACCGCCGACTCCGACGTAGTGGTCGGCCTCGTTTGCCTCCACGGCCCGGATGGCCGCCTCGACCGCATCCATGGCGCTCGCTCCGGCCCGGAGTAGCTCCATGCCGGCGGCCAGGCCGACCTCACCGCGCTCACTGGCAATTATGACGGGGGTAATAGTCAGGGCTACTCCTTATTCAGCAGTCGCTTCGGAGGACGCCGGCCCCGGCGGCCCCGGCAGCACCGGAGCCGACAGCGACGGCGAGAACGCGAAGTGGCAGGCCGCCTGGTGCGCCGGGTCGCCGGTCGCTACCGTCAGGGCAGGATCTTCGATCTCGCAGACCGGCTGCGCGATCGGGCACCTGGTGCGGAACCGGCAGCCGGCCGGTATCCGCAGCGCGCTCGGCGGGTCACCGGCGACGGCTGGGCCGCTGTGGGCGGCGCCGTCGCCCCCGGCCGCCGGGTTGTCGGCCAGCTTAGGGATGGCGGCAAGCAGCCCCTTGGTGTAGGGGTGCCTTGGGTCGGCGAACAGCCGCTCGGTCGGCGCGACCTCGACGATCCTGCCCAGGTACATGACCGCGACCCGGTCGCAGAGGTGCCGGACGACGGCCAGGTTGTGCGAGATGAGCAGCAAGGTCAGGCCGAGCTCGCCGCGCAGGTCGCGCAGCAGGTTCAGGATCGTGGCCTGGACGCTGACGTCCAGGGCCGATACCGGCTCGTCGGCCACCAGGATCTGGGGGCGCAGCGCCAGGGCCCTCGCGATCGCCACCCGCTGCCGCTGCCCGCCGGAGAACTGCCTCGGGTAGGCGCGCAGCGCGTCTTCCCCGAGCCCGACCAGCGTGAGCAGTTCCTTGCTGTAGGTCTCCG
>DASWGE010000052.1:0-7181 GCA_036393895.1 Streptosporangiaceae bacterium
ATCCGCCGCACAGCGGCGAGCTCGTCGGGCGTGCAGGCAGCGAACGACTTGTGCCGCAGGGTCTCGGCGCCGGAGGCCATTAGGCCCAGGACGGCCTCCTCGCCCGGATCGTCGGACCCCGGGTCCGTCGCTGGAATCACCAGGGTGGATTGGCTGACCTGGCTCGTTGCCGCGGCGTTGAGCCGCAGCAACTCGGCGACCTGGTCGTCGTCACCCAGGAAGAATCGCCTGAACACCCGGTCGTAGCCAGCGATGTCGTCGCGTCGGCAGACCAGGACGGTGCGGCCCGCCCAGTACAGGTCGGCGAGGTCGGCCGGATCTAGCTCTGTCATGGCCGCGCAGTAGCTCATGATGTCGCCGGAACCGACAGCGAGCCCCGCGGCGCGCAGTTCGCTGCCGAACCTGACCAGCAAGCGGACGATCCGGTCCCGCTCAGCCACCGGAGGTCTCATTCACCGGAGGTGATGTCCGCGAGGTTGTCGCGGACAAGCTCGAGGTCGTCGCGCTCCTTCACGACCGCGCCCAGCGTGTCGCTGGCCGCCGCCTGGCCGAGGTCGGTCTCGCCGAGGAAATGCAGAGTCCGGGCCCAGTCGATCGTCTCGGCGACACCCGGTGGCTTGGCGAGGTCCAGCTCGCGGAGCCGGTTCACGGCCGCAACCACCTTACGGGTGAGCGCCTCACCGACACCCGGTTCCTTCAGCAGCACGATCTCCGTTTCCCGGTCAGGGGCCGGATATCCGATCCAGTGGTACAGGCAGCGCCTTTTCAGGGCGTCGTGAAGTTCCCTGGTGCGGTTTGAGGTAAGAATCACGAGCGGCGGGCTGTCCGCCTTGATGGTGCCGATCTCGGGGATGCTGATCTGGAAATCGGAGAGCACCTCGAGCAGGAATGCCTCGAACTCGTCATCCGCGCGGTCGACCTCGTCGATCAGCAGCACGGCCCCATCGCCGGCCCTGACCGCTTCGAGCAGCGGCCGCTCAAGCAGGAATTTCGGCCCGAAGAGCTTGTCGACCGCGTCGGGGTCCGCGATCTGCTGCTGCGACAGCGCCCTGATGTGCAGCATCTGCCTGGCGTAATCCCATTCATACAGGGCCTGGTTGACCTCGATGCCCTCGTAGCATTGCAGCCTGATCAGGCGGCGGCCGAAGATGGCCGCGAGAACCTTCGCCACCTCGGTCTTACCGACGCCGACCTCGCCTTCCAGCAGCACAGGACGATGCATCCTGAGCGCCACGAACAGCGCGGTAGCAAGGCCGCGGTCGGCGAGATAGCCGCCCCGGCGCAGCGCGTCGGCCAGTTCGCTAACGCTCTCAGGGCGGTCCATCAAGCGGCCGGGCGGCTACTGGTGGCGGTGTTCGGCTGAGCCGAGCACCAGGTCGGCGACACTATCTGAGCGGTCGCTGAGCTTGCCTTCCCGCTCCAACCTCGCCCGCCACGCGGACCTCAGGTCCCCGCCAGCGGCGGCGAGCCCGTCGAAACCTACATTCCGCATGTTCTTGCAAGACTTAGCAGTTCCGAACAGTTCGTCTAGCTCGGCGGCGGTCTGGCGGCTCGCAGACCAGACGCCGCGAAGCACCTCGGCGGTCTCGTCCGGCTCCGCCTGAGCAGCCTCCGGCTTAACGTGCTCGTCTCCGCGGCCAGCGTTCCGGCTTGTGTCCCCGCTGCTCACCTGTTCACCTCCATGGCCGTTATGGCCGCACTAACCCGATGCTGACTGTAGTTCGGCCGCCTGGGTACTGCGACCGCGGATTAACGGTTCCCTTATCGGCGGTGCTTACCGCTCGCGGGGAGTGATCCACCTCGCCTCCCGGGGCGGACGGGCGGCGGCAAGCGACGCCAGAGCGTCCTCGGGCGAGCTGGCGCGCTGGATCAGCACGCGGTTCGACGGCTTGAGCAGGCCGACAGCCACCATGCGGTCAAGCTGAGCCGCCAGTGGGTCCCAGAATCGGTCCACGTCGAGCAGGACGACCGGCTTGGCGTGCAGTCCGAGCTGGGACCAGGTCGTCACCTCGGCCAGCTCCTCCAGTGTGCCGAGGCCGCCGGGCAGCGCTACGAACCCGTCGGCCAGGTCATACATCAGCTGCTTGCGCTCGTGCATCGAGTCCACCTCGTGCAGTTCGGTGAGCTCGGTGTGGGCGACCTCGCGGCTGAACAGGCCGGTCGGGATGACGCCGACAACCCGGCCGCCCGCGGCCAGCGCCGCATCGGCGAGTGCTCCCATCATTCCGATCCGGCCACCGCCGTAGACCAGGCTGATGCCCTTGCTCGCGACCAAGGTTCCGAGCGCCCTGGCGGCTTCCCGGTAGCGAGTGTCCTGGGGAGTCGATGAGCCGCAGAACACGCAGACCGATGCGATGTCAACCATGGCCAGACCAACCTATCCCGGCACTGCGGGCACCTTCGGCAGCCCGCACATGTTGCGGACGTCACGCCTGAGGGATGACGGCCGGCACCAGGCCGGATGTCGTGCCCGTCGGTGACCTTGGCCCCTGGCAGCTACACCGGCGCCGGGCGCAATGTTGAAAAACCAAGAAATCATGAACATCGCGAAAGGGTACGGTCATGCGGGCTGTAGTCGTCTACGAATCGATGTTCGGCAACACGCGCCAGATCGCCGACGCGATCGGGACCGGGCTCGTCGATGGCTGCGTGGTCTCGGTCATCCCCGTGGCGCAGGCCGGTCCGGACCAGATCAAAACAGCCGACCTGGTCGTGGTGGGCGGTCCGACGCATGTGCACGGCATGACCCGCGCTTCGACCCGTCAGGGTGCGGCGAGGATGGCCGAGGAAGCGGACAGTAGCGTCGTTTTGGAACCGGACGCAGTGGCCGAAGGTCTGCGCGAATGGCTGGACGCGCTTGGCAAGAGCAAGGTCGGTCGCAGGGCAGCCGCCTTCGACACGCGGATGCCCGGACCGGCCGCTCTTACGGGCCGTGCTTCCAAGGGAATTAGCCGCGCGCTCCGGCATCACGGGTACGAGGTTGTCGCCGACCCGGAGAGCTTCATTGTGACCAAACAGAACACCCTCGAGCCCGGAGAGGAAGACCGGGCGAGGACATGGGGCGCGAGGCTGGCCGCGATCCTGGCGGCGGCCACGACGGCTGCTCGCGGCGGCTAAGCGGCACTAAACGGGTACAACCTTCGCGATGCTAACGGCGTCGTAGCTTCCGTAAGCGATCCAGCGGCGCGTAAGGACCGATCCCCCATGACCTCATCGTTCCTCCTGGCGGGGCGGGCGAGCACCGCTGCCGTACTGTTGTCCGTCCTGGCAGTTGCAACGGCCTGCTCGTCGGCGCCGCCAGCCTCCGCGCAGCCAGGCGGTTCGGGCAGCCAGGGTCCGAGCGCGCCGGCGACCAGCCCAGGGCAGACCAGCCCGGCGCCGACCAGCCCAGTCGCGGGTACATCGAACCCGTCACCACCGCAGGGCCCCCGGCCGTGCGCCAGCCGCGACCTGGGCGCCAGGACCGGTAACGGCCAGGGTGCGGCCGGGAGTACTTACATCCCGATCGTCTTCACGAACAACTCGAACGTTACTTGCACGCTGTTTGGCTACCCTGGCGTCGCATTCGCCGGTGGCAGTCCGGTCAGCCAGATCGGCCTGGCCGCCACCGAGAATCCGGCGACGCCGCGTCGGCTGGTCACCATCGCGCCGGGGGCGGTCGCCAGCGCCCTGCTGCGCATCGTTGCGGCCCAGAACTACCCGGCCGCGCGCTGTCATCAGGTGACGGCGCGATACCTGCAGGTCTACCCGCCGAATCAGACGACGCCGATTTACGTCTCCTACTCCTCGGCCGCATGCTCGAAGCCGATCCATCTGCTGACCGTCGACGTGGTCAAGCCGGGTTCGGGCGGCTGAGACTGGCTGGCCGACCTGGCGCTGAGCCCCTGGCTGTTGCCCGCCCCATCATTCACGTCGGCTTCACAGAATCGGGCCTGGCAAGGTCTGTGGTCCCGCTGATGACAGCGCGGGCTAGATCTGCCAGTACTTGCTGACTCGATCGGGCCTGCCCTCGCAGCGCGCTGAATGCTTCGTCCGGCGTGACCTTCCACCGTTCAGCCAGGATGCCCTTCGCCTGCTCGATCACGATCCGGCTGGCGAGGGTCGATTGCAGTTGCGTGATCGCGGTCTCCTGCCGTCGCAGTTCAGCGCTGACGGCGAGGCCGGCCGCCGCGGCATCGGCCAGGGACAGAGCGAGCAGGACGCCGGCAATATCTGGCTCGGTGCGGCCGAGAAGCGCGAGCCCGCCGACGCGGTCGGCCGGTGGGCCGACCGGAACCAGCGTGACGGTGGTGAAACCGGCCCGCACCGCCATTGCCGTGAACAATGGCCAGCGCTGCCCCTGAACGGGCAGGTCAGCGATCGTGATGAGCTGGCCAGAGCGAACCGTGTCGCGCCACGGGCCCTCCGCCGCACTGAGCGCGCCACGTGCGAGAACGCGGCCGCGGTCATCGGATGCGGCGACCTCGGATAGGCCGGCGCCATCGCCCGCGTAGACGATGGCTGCGCTCTCGGCATCGACGAGCCGGACGCAATGCCGGCATACCGCGGTCAGGTACTTCTCGATATCCAGGTCGCTGGCCAGCGTTTCCGCGAGTTCGGCGAACGCGGCGGCAACGTCAGGACCTCTTGCCAATGCTGGCATTGCTCACCTCCAGGGTCGACCACGTAGTCGCTGTTACTGACTATCTTCCACTCAAGCGACGTGTTTTTAACGATCATCTTGTTGCCGGTGCCGGCCCGCGCGTCCGGCATGGTGCGCGGTTCGGCTGCACGCAGGCCGGCCTGGACGAGGCGCTCGTGCGGTGCGCATACTGGCCGCATGCGCCGGTGGGTGGCAGCGGTGGGCAGTTCGGTGTTCATGGCTCTTGCGCCCGGCACTGTGGCCGGACTTGGACCGTGGTGGCTTACCGGCTGGCGTGGCACCAGCTCATCGCCGCCCACCAAGGTGCTCGGCGGCGCGCTGGTGCTGGCAGGCGGGGTGGTGCTGGTACAGGCCTTCGCCAGGTTCGTGGTCGAGGGCCTGGGCACGCCGGCGCCGGTAGCACCGACCGAGCAACTTGTGGTCGGCGGGCTGTACCGGTACGTGCGCAACCCCATGTACCTCGCCGTAGTGGCGGCCATCCTGGGCCAGGCGCTGTTGTTCGGCCGGCTTGTGCTGGTTGCCTACGCGGTGCCGGTCGCCGCCCTGATGTGGGCGTTCGCCACCTGGTACGAGGAGCCCGCGCTCGCCAGGCGGTTCGGCCCGGAGTACGAGCAGTACAGGAGCGCCGTGCCGGGCTGGCGGCCGAGGCTGCGCCCCTGGACCCCGGCCGGGCCGCCGCCCGCTGGGTAACCGCGGCGATCCGTCAGCAGGCCGCCACTGCGTCCGGCGCCGGCAGCGGCGGCATGCTCCAGCCGCGGGCCAGTGACGACGGCCGGGTCAGCGTCGCGCCCGAGAAGTACTCGGTGAATTTCATGAACAGCGGGTTCCAGCGCAGCGGATCGATGTAGGTGGGATGGTTGGTCATGATCAGGCTGTCGTCGACGCGGGTGCGCAGCACCGAAACCTCCAGCGCCCGCAGCCCGCTGTCTGGCCCGTCGATCTGGTGGATGGACTGCACTCGGCCCTCTATCTGGATCGGGCTTTCCGCAACGCCGCATGGCAGGCTGGCGCCCAATGGCGCGGGCGTGAGGCCAGCCGCGGCGAACTTGTCAGGCTCGTAGGTGTAGCCGCGGGCGCGCTTGTACTCGGGCACGTCAGGCCGTCCGGTCAGCAGGGCCAGCCGGTCAACGGCGTCGACCATGGCCTCGTCCGCAAGGTTCAGCACGCACATCGGGCGCTGCGCAAGATTGCGGACGGTCTGCGAATTGACGCTCAGCCCGAGCATTGCCGTCTCCCCCACCCACCAGGCCGACGACATCGGCGCCACGTTCGTGGACCCGTCACTGTTCAGCGAGCTAACCAGCACGACAGGCGTGCCGAAGTACAGCATCTTGGGCGTCAGTACGCGCTTCACGGATCTTCTCCTCGGGGGTTGGCGCCTGGCTCTCTGTCTGGTTAACGCGCCAGCGCCACGGCGCGTGAGGTCCAGCCGTCAAGCTGGCGGTGCCTGCTCGAGCTCGAGGAGCGCGCGCTTGATCTCGGGTCCGCCGATGTAGCCGCCCGGAGAGCCGTCGCTCAGCACGACCCGGTGGCAGGGGATGATCAGCGGGAGAGGATTGGTAGCGCATGCTGATCCAACCGCCCGGGCCGCACCCGGATTACCGACCTCGGCGGCGAGGTCGCCGTAGCTGACCGTGCGGCCGTAACCCACGTCAGGCAGGTGCTCGAGCACAGCGCGGCGGAACCCGTGCGCGAGCCGCAGATCGACGGCCAGGTCAAAACCTCGGCGGTCGCGGGCGAAGTAACCGTCGAGCTGCCGCGCCGCATCGTCGAGGCGTCGGGGGGCGAACAGGACCCTCGGGCTGATCTGGCTTGCCAGCGCGGTCAGCACCGCGTCGTGGCCCTGACGGGCGTAGGCCACGCGGACCAGGCCCGCAGGGGTGGCAGCGAGCAGCACCTGGCCGACGGGCGTGTCAATCGTCCGGTAGGCGACGTCGAGGAGATCGTGCTCCTGGGCGCGGATGGCCAGCGCGGCACGGAACCGCTGCACAGCCGGATCGGCCGCGTTCGGGGGGCCTGCTAGGAGGCGTTCGAGGTGGTTCATATCATCTCCTTGTTCGGCTGGATTGGGGCACCGGCCCGGACGCAGCCAGGTAACTGCGTCGCAGCGCCCTGATGCCGTCGGCGGCGTTACGGCGGGCGGCTGCCTCGCTGGTGCCCATGATGGCCGCGACGTCCGCGTGGGCCAGGTCTGCCACGTAGTGGTAGGCCACCGCGTGCCGCTGCTTGGAAGGCAGATCCCGGACCGCGATCCAGAGCTGCTCGTCGGGCAGCGCGGGCTCAGCGGCGCTCGCGGCGCCCAGGGAGGGCTCGGGGAGCTCAGGCACCGGCACAGCGTGACGTGACCGGCGGCGCAGGATGTCCACGGCCTTGCGGTGGGCAATGGTGACCAGCCAGGCTTTGAGGTCGCTGTCAGGCCGCAGCCTCGGGTAGGCCTCCAGCGCCGCGAGAAATGCGTCGGCCGCAGCGTCCTCGGCGTCGTGGATGGGCAGTAGCGCCCGGCACACCCGCAGCACGACCTGGCCGTAGTCAGTCACCA
>DASWGE010000053.1:0-6988 GCA_036393895.1 Streptosporangiaceae bacterium
CGCGACCGTGACATTGTCGCTGCGCTGATCACGAAACGGAGGGCCATTCAGCCGGGAAATCAGCTCCCGTCAAACGGGAGATCTACGAACTCGGTGCTGGGTCTACGGTCATCCCGGTGATGCCATCTCTCTAGAACCTATGCTCGAATACTAACACCCGCCACCGACAATTACCGCGTCCGACGCGCCGGGCGGCGCATCGAGATGTTCCGTCACGTCTCATAGCTGGGCGACCCGCCGCTGCATGTCAGGCGCGGTGCCGGCAGACGAAGAACGCCCGGCTCGACTCGTCGGTCGCCGGGCCGCCGTCCAGACCAGTCTCCTCGAGCAAGTCGAACGCCCTCGGCAGCGTCTTCTGGCCTGAAGCCGCTCCCGACGTTGTCCGCCATCGCCTCCATGTCGCCTTGTATGGGCTCCGACGCGACCTGCGTGCTGTCAGCCAGCACCCGATCGTTGTCCACGGCCAAGGCGGGTTCTCTTTGCATACCGACGTGGCATTGTGGCTCGACACCGAGGCGTTCAGCACAGCGCTGCGCGCAGCTCGCAAGGAGGAGTCAACCGAACGGAGGTTGCGCTCGGCTGTTATGAAACTGCTCTGGAGCTCTATGGGGGCGACCTGCTCGAAGATGCGCCGTTCGAGGAATGGGCATTGTTTGAACGCGAACAGCTGAGGGTGCAGCATCTCGAGACGCTCGACCGGACTGCGAAGATGTTTCGAGCTCGGTCAATACGTCGCCTGGATTCCGGTGTGCCAGTTCCTCCTTGCAGGCGATCCGTGCCGGGAGGACGTACACCGCTTGCTTATGAGCTGCTACGCGCGCCCCAGCAAGCCTCATCTAGCCGCGCATCAATATCACCGGTGCGAGCGGCAGCTCCGCGACGAACTCGGGCTCAAGCCAGCCGAGGCGACACGAAGACTCTATGAGCAGATCCGCAGGCGCCGACTCGTGTGACGCCCACCGGTTTGGCCGCTCCCGCTGCTCGCGCGGACCTTCCAGCGGGGCGCAAAGCCCCGCTGCGGACTCTGTAGGCGTTCCTCGTGCGCTCTGATCGGCCGCGCAGGCCGGATTCAAGCCAGTCGGCCAGTGTCTGGTTCACCGTGTACTTGAGTCGCAGTGGGCGATCTTGCTTGGCTGCAGGCCGGTAAACATGCTGTGCAGGGTGGCGATGCCGTCTCCGGTCGACCGGACGTCGAGCACGAGCTGCCCGCCGCCAGTTTGCACCGTCCAGTCGGCCCAGCCGCAACACTCGTTCTCCACGGCTACGAGCTTGCACAGTTCGTCTTCGGCCCCCTCCTCGGGGCGGAAGGAGATGCGAAGGCCGTGAGCCGTCTCGGTACGGCCCGTCATCGCCCGGGCTGCGAGCTGCTCCCAGCGCCCGGCCTGCGCTGCGAGGTCGCCCGAGGTGAGGCTGCAGGAGACTGGCATGGTGCGGGTGCTGTCGTCTGTGGTGATATGCGGTGTGGACATGATCCGGCTCCTGGTGAGATCCGGATATCGGTCGCCTGCCAGCTTGGCTGTTAAAGTCGGCTTGATGTCAAACGGTGATTCGGCGCTGGGCGGCGGACAGCTGCTGCCGATAGGCGCCCTGGCCGAGCTGACGGGCAAGCGCCCGTCCTCGATCCGCTATTACGAGCAGATCGGGCTGCTGCCGCAGCCCGTCCGGATCGCGGGGCGGCGCATGTACGACCCAGCCACCGTGCGCACGCTGGCGATGATCGAGACCGGGCAGCGGGCGGGCCTTGCCCTGGATGAGATCAAGGCGCTGCTGTCCGCGTCGCGCGAGGACAGGGCGGCGATCGAGCGGCTCCGCGAGCTTGCCGACAGAAAGCTTCCGGAGATCGTGGCCCTGATCCAGCGCAGCGAACTCGTCCGTGACTGGCTCGAATGCGCCGCCCGCTGCGAATGCCCAGATCTTGACGAGTGCCCGCTGTTCGACGAGCCGTCACCGCTACCGCGCCTCGCCAGCGGCAAGGTCGCCGCCCCCGCCCCAACCACGCCCGGGGTGAGCGGCTAGGGATACAGGCCACGAATCCGGGTTACGCTTCCTTGACGGCGTGGCCGTTGGTGGCAGTCCGCGATGCGACGGCGCCGGTGGTGGCGCGCGGGGGTTCCGTCCCTGGGCACGAGGTCGGCGCCAATCCAGGACGGGGGCAGGACCTCGTTGAGCGCACCGGATTGCCGGAGTTGTGCTCCTCCGTCGTTTATTCGCCGTTGAACTCGGCGATCGCGCGCTCCCACTCTTCGAGGGCGGGCTCGACCCTGGCGAGCGGTCCCGACGGGCTCTGATCTCCCTGCTAGCCCCGAACGGCTGCGGGTATCCGAGGCGAGCGGTGCGAGGGGCTGTCATACCAGAGGGCATCGAGGCCAGAAGAAGTCCCGGATGCCAGGGCCCGCCGAATGTGACTTGCGCCGCAGCACCCATTTGGCATGGCGTCCTGCTAGGAGTCTATAGTGCTAGGTACCTAGTTAAATGAAGCGAGGGGCGTTGATCGAGTTTCACCTGGACGGCCGGTCGGGCGTCTCGCCGTACCTGCAGCTCATCCAGCAGGTGCGGCAGGCACTCCGGCTCGGCATGCTCACCGAGGGTGATCAGCTCCCCACGGTCAAGGACGTGGTCGGGCGGCTCGCGATCAACCCCAACACCGTGCTCAAGGCCTACCGGGAACTCGAGTACGAAGGCCTCGTCGCAGCCCGGCCCGGTGTCGGCACGTTCGTGACCAAGACGCTGGCTGACGAGTCGCTGGCAGCGCATGGCGAGCTGCGCACGGAGCTTCAGCGCTGGCTCGCACGGGCACGCCGGGCTGGCCTCGACGAGGAGAGCATCGAGGCCCTTATCTTGACGACCTTTCGCGCAACAATGAAGGAGGCGATATGAGCGTCGTTCTTGAGTCGCGGGCGCTGTCAAAGCGGTACGGGAAGCGCCAGGCGCTGACCGACTGCACGCTCAGTATCCCCGCAGGCCGCGTCGCCGGGCTGGTCGGCCCGAACGGAGCCGGCAAGACAACGCTGCTGCACCTCGCGGTCGGATTGCTCGCGCCCACGTCGGGCACGATCGAGGTGCTTGGGGCCCCGCCGCCCGCCAGCCCCGAGCAGCTGGCCAGGGTTGGCTTCGTCGCGCAGGACACCCCGACGTACGCCGGGCTGACCGTTGCCGATCACCTGAAGCTTGGCGCCCGGATGAACCCGGGCTGGGACGCGGGCCTCGCGCAGCGGCGGATCGCTTCGGTTGCCCTCGACCCGAGCCAGCGGGCAGGGAAGCTGTCCGGCGGTCAGCGTGCCCAGCTCGCGCTGACGCTCGCCATCGCCAAGCGCCCGGAATACCTCATCCTGGACGAGCCGGTCGCCAGCCTGGACCCGCTCGCCAGGCGCGAGTTCCTCCAGGGCCTGATGGAAGCTACGGCCGAGCACGAGGTCAGCGTGCTGATCTCGTCGCATCTCGTGGCCGACCTCGAGCGGGTCTGCGACTACCTGATCGTGCTCACCGAATCCCGGGTGCAGCTGACCGGGGACGTTGACGACCTGCTGGCCTCACATCGGCTGGTCACTGGGCCGCGATGCGACATGGCGGCGCTGCCAGCGGAGTGGCACGTCATCTCCGCCAGCCACACCGACCGGCAGAGCACGCTGCTGATTAGCACGGCCGATCCAGTCAGTGACACCACCTGGACTGTCGACCAGGTGAGCATGGAGGACCTGGTGCTGGCAACCATGAGCAAGGCCGCGAGCACTCCCGGCCGGAACCGCACTCTGGAGGTACAACGATGATGTGGCTGACCTGGCGTCAGTTCCGCACCCAGGCCATTGTCGCTGCTGGCGGCCTCGCCCTGATGGCGATCATCCTGGCGGTCAGCGGGGTGCACCTCGCCAACCAGTTCAACGCCAGCGGGATCATCGGCTGCCAGGCGCACGGCCACTGCGAGCAGGTCGCGAGCAACTTCCTCAGGACGCTGCGAGGGTCGGGCTACCAGGCGGTGTTCTTGATCGCCGCCGGGCTGACCTATGCGGTACCAGGGCTCATCGGGGTGTTCTGGGGGGCGCCCCTGATCACCCGCGAGATCGAGGCCGGCACCATCAGGCTGGCCTGGACCCAGAGCGTGACGAGGACCCACTGGCTCGCCGTTAAAGTCGGCCTGATCGGGATTGCCGCGATGGCGACCGCCGGCCTACTCAGCCTCATGGCGGGCTGGTTCGCGAACCCGGTCTATGCGGCTACGGCGAAGGCAGGCGCGGGACCGAGCGGACTCAACCGGTTCGAGCCCGCCCTGTTCGGTGTCAGCGGTATCGTCCCGATCGGATACGCGGCCTTCGGGTTCGCGCTCGGGCTGACCTTCGGCGTGCTGATCCGCCGGACGTTGCCTGCCATGGCCGCGACGCTCGGCGTGTTCGCCGGCATCCAGGTCGCGTGGCTCCAGCTGATCAGGCCGCACCTGCTCACGCCGCTGCGCAGCATCGTCCCGCTTGATATTGCGAACATCAACTCGCTGATGATGAATCCCGGCGGCCAGGAAATGGTGGTGACGGCAAGCGTCCATAAGCCGGGCGCCTGGATCCTGACGAACCAGTCCATCGACGCCGCCGGGCACCCGTTCACCGGCCCGGCGACTAACGCTTGCCTGAACGGCGGCATTCAAGCCTGCAACGCATCCGTGGGCAGGCTGCACCTCCGCCAGCTCATCACCTTCCAGCCAGCCAGCAGGTTCTGGACGTTCCAGTGGTACGAGACCGCGATCTTCGTGGTTGTCGCGGTCGTGCTCGTCTGGTTCTGCTACTCGCGCGTCAGCCGTCGCCGCCTGACCTGATCGGTCCGTTTGGCGGATTGGCCTGGTAGCTGCTGGTTGCAGGTACGCTTCCCACCAGTGCGTCCACGAACCGGCAGCGGGGGTGATAGGTGAGCGCCGCGGGCCGGATGACATTCCACGGTAACGACCCGCAGGCGGCGGCTGCCGCCGCTATCTGCGAGTCCACGCCTACCAAGTGCCAGGCACGGACCAGGGTCTACCTGGACGGCAACCTGGTCGCCGAAGGCTTTCCCGTCGTGAAGATCAGCGACTATCTCGAGCAGGACGGCACGGTCGTCTGGCTCGACTTGCATGATCCCGATCACGAGGATCTGTCGGTGCTGAGTGAGGAATTCGGTCTGCACCCGCTCGCGGTTGAGGACGCCGAGCACGAGCATGAGCGCACCAAACTCGACCGATACCAGGGCTACCTGTTCCTGACCGCCTACGCCGCGGACCTCGATGAGAAGACCGGAGAGCTCCGCACCAGCGAGCTGTCGGCGTTCATCATGAGCCGCGCGCTCATCACGATCCGCAAGGACGACGGCTTCGACATCGGCGCCGTGGTCAGTTACTGGGACGGCAGCGCTGATCTGGCCAAGGAGGGCGTCAGCTACCTGCTGCACGGTCTGCTCGACAACATCGTCGACGGGTACTTCGCCGCGGTGCAGTCGCTCGACGACCAGATCGAGGGCGTGGAGGACCAGCTCTTCGAGGACAACGCCCGGGACCAGGGCGCCGTCCAGCGGCGCAGCTTCGAGTTGCGGAAGAGCCTGGTCATGTTCCGCCGCGTCGTGCTGCCGATGCGGGAGGTTGTCAACGCCGTGATGCGCCGTGACCTGCACGTGGTGACGGACGCCATGCAGCCCTACTACCAGGACGTCTACGACCACGTGCTGCGCGCTACGGAATGGACAGAGAGCCTGCGCGACCTGGTTACCACGATCTTGGAGACCAATCTGACCGTGCAGGCAAACCGGATGAATGTGATCACCAAGAAGGTGACGAGCTGGGCGGCGATCGTGGCGGTGCCGACGCTCGTGACCGGCTTCTACGGCATGAACGTTCCCTACTGGGGGTTCGCTAAGTCGTGGGGCCTCGCGACCGCGATAGTCATCATGGTGGTCACCTCGGTCGCCCTGTACCTGGTATTCAAGGCGAGGGACTGGCTGTAGTCAGGCGCCGGACAGCAGGCCGCCGAGGGTGGCCACGACGAGGCCGCCGAGCGAGGGCAGGTCATAGCCGCCCTCCTGGACCGCCACAACAGGCGCGAGCGCGCCGATCAGCTCGCCGGCGCGACGGTAGCCATCGGCACTGACCTGGAGCGGGCTCTCCGGGTCGGCCGCCGCGGCGTCTACGCCGAGCGAGACCACGACCGCGTCAGTGCCCCGGTCGCGAACCTCGGCCACGAGTAGTTCGATCGCCGCGAGCCAGCCGTCGTCGCCGGTCCCCGGGGCGAGCGGCAGGTTCCTGTTGGCCCCGGTGCCCGCCGCGTTCCCGCGCTCGTCGGGGTATCCCGCATAGTGCGGGAACCAGCCGGCTCCTGGATCGACGTGCAGGCTTCCGTAGTAGACATCGGGCCGGTCGTAGAAGATCGCCTGGGTGCCGTTGCCGTGGTGGGCATCGATGTCGATAATCGCGACCCGCTCCGCGCCTGACTGGCGCAGCGCCTGAGCGGCGATGGCGGCGTTGTTCAGGTAGCACGATCCGCCGTAGGCGGCGCGGGTCGCGTGGTGCCCCGGCGGCCTGCACAGCGCATAGGCGACCCGCTGGCCACCCGCGACCACGTCGGCCGCGGTCAATGCGGCATCGGCAGCCGCCCTGATCGCCTCCCAGCTGCCTGGTCCGACCAGCGTCATGGTGTCGTAGCAGAACCTGCCTGTCTTTCCGTGTGTCGCGGCGGGGGAGCGCATCGGCAGCCCGCCGAGCAGGCCAGGTGTGGGGAATACGTACGGCACCACCCGCGTGCGGCCGTAATCGCGCTCGTAACCGCCAGCCTCCCACTGCGCCCAGATCGTGGCGAGGTGGTCGACGAGCTCGGCATCGTGCACGGCGAGCAGCGCCGCCAACTCGTGCCGCCGCGCGTCCGTCACCGCGGCGCCAGCCTGCGTCAGGGCGGCTAGCAGGACCGTCGCCCGTTCTGGCACTTCGGTGCCTGGCTCCCAGACGCCGAGCCAGACCTCGCCGGCCGGCTCGTGCCGCAGGCAG
>DASWGE010000054.1:0-28007 GCA_036393895.1 Streptosporangiaceae bacterium
CGGCCTGGACGGCATCGCGGTCTGCTCCACGGTGCCTTCCGTGCTGCACGAGATGCGGGAAATGCTCGGCCGTTATTACGAGGATGTTCCCGCGCTGATCGTCGAGCCCGGCGTCAAGACAGGCGTGTCCATCAGGATGGACAACCCGAAGGAGGTCGGTACCGACCGGATCATGAACACGGTCGCCGCCGTCCACCTCTACGGCGGGCCTGCCATCGTGGTCGACTTCGGCACCTCGACGAACTTCGATGCGGTCAGCGCGAAGGGCGAGTTCGTGGGCGGTGCGCTCGCGCCAGGGATCGAGGTATCGGTCGACGCGCTGTCCAGGCGGGCCGCTCAGCTGCTGAAGGTCGAGCTGGCCAGGCCCGCCCGGGTTATCGGCAAGAACACCGTCGAGGCGCTGCAGTCGGGGATCATCTTCGGCTTCGCGGGCCAGATCGAGGGAATCGCCCGGCGGATGGCGGCAGAGCTGTCACCGGCCGATCCGGGCGCAGTCACGGTCATCGCCACCGGCGGCCTCGCGCCGCTCGTGATCGACGAGGTCAAGATCATCGACGCCTACGAGCCCTGGCTGACCCTCGTCGGCCTCCGCCTGGTCTGGGAACGCAATCTAGCCATCTGACCCGCCCCACCGGCCAGCAAACCGCCCCGCCCCAGTCGCTCTCAAGCAACGCCGATGCGCCCCCGTTTTTGGATCCGCGTGATCCCGAACTGCAGCGGTACGCCTCCGCCGCGACGGGGCAGGGCAATCTCGGTCGCCTGGGATGCCGGAGCGCCGGTAGCCTCAGGCAGATGAGCGACGAACGCAGCGGCGAGGCCGCCCCGCCGGGGGAGGACTCCTGGCAGCCGCCCGACGTGTCGGAGCAGATGAGGGTCAGGATGGCCAAGGCAGAGCGGCTCAGGGAAGCCGGCGTCGAGCCCTATCCGGTCGGTTATCCGCGAACGAATACGATCGCCGCGGTTAGGCAGAAGTACCCCGATCTTCCCCCGGACACCGCCACCAGCGAGCAGGTCGGCGTCGCGGGCCGGGTCATGCTGTACCGGACCGGCGGCAAGCTCTGCTTCGCCACCATCAGGGACGGCACGGGAGAGATCCAGGTGATGATCTCGCGCGACCGAGTCGGGGATGCGGCGCTCGCCGCCTGGAAGTCAGACGTCGACCTGGGCGATCACATCGGCGTCACCGGCGAGGTGATCACCTCACGCAGTGGTGAGCTGTCCGTGCTCGCCGAATCCTTCGCGATCACGGCCAAGTCCTTGCGCCCTCTTCCCGACAAGCACGCCGGCCTTAGCGATCCGCAGTCGCGGGTGCGCATGCGTTATGTCGATCTGATTGTCAATCCGGAAGCCAGACGGCTCGCCGAGCTTCGTGCCTCGGTAACCCGTGCTATCCGGGAGGAATTGCACCGCGAGGGCTTCATCGAGGCGGAGACGCCGATGCTGCAGACCCTGCATGGTGGCGCCAACGCACGGCCGTTCGTGACTCACATCAACGCCTACGACATGCAGCTGTACCTGCGGATCGCGCTCGAACTGTACTTGAAGCGGCTGATGGTCGGCGGCCTGGAGAAGGTCTACGAGATCGGCAGGAACTTCCGCAACGAGGGAGTCGATGCGACACACAATCCCGAGTTCACGATGCTCGAGGCTTACGAGGCCTACGGCGACTACTCCTCGATCGGCGCGCTGACTCGCAATCTGATCGTCGGCGCGGCCCAGGCGGGCCTCGGCAGCACGATCGTGCGGCGGCCTGACGGGTCCGAGCACGACATCGGCGGCGAGTGGCAATCAGTCAGCGTGCACGATGCCGTCTCGGCGGCGCTCGGCGAGAAGATCACCCCTGATACCGGGGAAGACCAGCTGCGCCGGCTCGCCGGACCGGCGGGCGTTGCCGTAGAGCCGTCGTGGAACGCCGGGCAGGTGCTACTCGAGCTCTACGAGCACCTGGTCGAGGCCCGGACGGTGCTGCCGACCTTCTACCGCGACTTCCCCGTGGAGGTGGCGCCGCTGACCAGAGCGCACCGGGAAGATCCGCGGCTGGCCGAGAAGTGGGACCTGGTGGCGTTCGGCACCGAGATCGGCACCGGTTACTCCGAGCTCGTTGATCCGCTCGAGCAGCGCGCCAGGCTCACGGCGCAGTCGCTTCTCGCGACGGGCGGCGATGCCGAGGCCATGCGGCTCGACGAGGATTTCCTGCGCGCGCTCGAGTACGGCATGCCGCCAAGCGGCGGCATGGGCATGGGCCTCGACCGGGTCCTGATCATGCTGACCGGCGCATCCATCAGGGACACGATCCTGTTCCCGATCGTCCGCCCGACCTGAGTTCCTGGCTCCTGGCTCCGGGTCAGGCAATCCGCACCGCGCCGACCATGGCGCCCCAGAAGACCGCATGAATACCCACCGGGATGCCGAAGGTGGGGGCGTCGAGCATGTACCCGTTGCCCACGTAGATGCCGACATGACCGATGTCCGCGAAGAAGAAGATCAGGTCTCCCGGCTGCAACTGGGCTCGCGATACATGCACGCCCGAGTTCCACAGGGCGCCGGTGAAGTGCGGCAGGCTGATGCCGAGCTGGGCGTATGCCCAGACGACGAGGCCGGAGCAGTCGAAGACGTTCGGGCCGGCCCCGCCCCAGACGTAAGCGTCGCCGATTCTGGACATCGCGATCCGGAGTGCATGAACCTCGATCGAGCTGCCGTTCAGCTGAATCGGCGGGTATTTGCCGGTATGCCGGTAGATCGCGAGTGCCTTAGCGAACGCGGCGCTGTTGAGCTTGTTCTCCAGGGCCTGGATCTTGGCCACCTTGCCGCGCATGGCGGCTGACAGCTTCGCGGCCTGGTGTTGCTGCTGGACGGCGAGTAGCCGCGCTCGCTGCGCCGCGGCACGGGCGGCCGTGACCATGTGCAGCCTGGCCCCGTTCTCCTTCTGTAGCTGGCCGAGAATCGACGCCCGGTTCAGCATGGACTGCGGGTTCTTGCTTTCCAGCAGGCTGATCGCCGGGTTGACGCCGCCGGTCATGTAACCAGCGGCCGCGATCTGCGCGATCGCCGCCTGGTCGGAGGCAAGCAGGCGGTCGTCCCTGCGGACGGTCAGGTGCGCGATCTTGACCTGAGCCTTTGCCTCGTCGTACTGAATGCGAAGTGCGTCGTACTGCTGGCTCATGGAGTCGATCTGCCGGGAAAGCTTCGCGGCCTGGGCTAGCAGCTCCTTCAGGGTGGGCTGCGGACTGGCGGAGGCTGCCCCCGCCAGGGAGGCCGGCAATGCGATACCGACCGCGGCGGCGATGCTGACTGCGGTCGCGAGGCGACCAGCGACCCGCCGGGGCGAGCGCACCACGTTGGCGCTCCTTTCCTTGGCTGGCATCACCCGGTCGCCGGGCCATCCCAGCGGGAACGAGGTAACAGCGATGGACATTAACGGACGGGAGAAGCCTCCGCACAGCTGATGCGAAAAGTTTCGTCCCGGACTTCTCGGTCGTAGCGATGCTTTTTGGCACAACCAGAGGGTCTGGTGCCGTTCCATCGTGCTCCGTATCAGCGCCGGCATCGGCACTTCCAATGTTCGCCCAGGTCAGAGGGTCGCGTCCGGCGTGTCGGGTGGCTCGGGTGCCTCGGCGTTCTGCGGCGCATGTCTGCATGACGTGTGATCTGCCTTGCGTGTGATCTGCCTTGCGTGTGATCTGCCTTGACCTGTGATCTGCCTTGACGTGTGATCAGCCCGTGATGTGCGCCGGACTAATCTCCGCCATCGCGTATTCGCGAGGTCGTGACCCTGTGACTCACGGATGATGAGGCTTGGGGGACATCCTGGCGAGGCCGTGGTGTGGTTGCGGGCTGCTTCCCAGGGTCAACTTTGTTCGGCACCACCATGCGGCGCAATCCCGACCAGAGGTTTCCTGATCCGAATGTCGGCGGCTCTGCCGCCGCCGCCACCGAATTTCGATTGCCGTGGCCGCAGCCCAGCGCCTTGATCCGGGTCGCATCAATCAAGCGGAGCGAGCGGCGAATGAGCTCCTCACGTCTGCGCTGCAAGGCGGGCGGCTACCCGCGCTATTGAGAGATCACCGTCGCATCGCGAAGCAGCACTAGGCGCTCTTGCTATGCGTTGCTATAGGTCTAGGCCAACGCTGAGCAGCAATTGGCATATGGCCGGCAGGTCGCTCGTGCAAACAGCCGCCGCGTGATGATGCTGTGGATTTGCCGTGGAGAACCAGTGTCGGTGGCATGGAGCGGAGCAATGAACGCAAACACCACCCCTCCGGCGGTCGGCGCCTGGCGTAAGCTAATTAGGAGCGAGAGCCGGATCGCAGCGCGCAGCTCGGAGCTGGCGGCGGTATTGCATATCCCGCAATCGCCGGTGCGAGCAGGCATGGAGGGGTCGCCTGCCGGTGGCGTCGCGCATACCCCGCGGCGACCTCAGCGGCTCATGCGGGATCTCGCCGGCGGCCGGAGTGTTCAGATCGGAGACGGTAACCGCGGGAGGTGCTGATGCTGAACGACCTGTCAGCGTTGACGCCTCCGCTTCTTGTCGCGGCTGCGTTCCTGATCGCGGCGGGAGCTTTCATCCGGCATGAGATGCGGCGCGGGAAGAACGGGCGTGAGGATGAGAGGTCAGCGGATTCCCCGATCGATTCATCTCGCGAGTCTGGCATTAATGAACCTGGCTCAGGTTCCGCGCAGCGCTCGTTCAGCGACAGCACAGGGGATCGTGACCGGGATCGCGGCTAGTGATTACTCGCTGAATCCAAGGCGTCACAATTTGTTTATCTTGCTCTGACCACCTGGGTAACCGCGTTGCGATTCGGGTTACTTCTATTTGTACCCGGCGAGTCGGCTGGTATAGGTTAAGCTGATTAAATAGTCTGCAGTAACGGAAAGGCTAACCAGCATGGCTCAGAAGACAGTGGTGACGGTGGTGTGTGACCTTCCCCACGATGGCGAGGTCGATGGAACAGAGTCGGTTTCGTTCGCCTTTGATGGCAACGCGTACGAGATCGATCTATGCGGGCCGCACAGCAAGGAACTGCGAGAGAAGATCGGCGCATTCGCCGATCACGCGCGCAGGGCGGCGGCAGGCGGGCGACGGCGGAAGGCGCGAACTGGCCCGGGCCGGGAGCGTAGTTCGGAGATCAGGGAATGGGCTCGGCAGCGCGGCCACAAGGTCAGCGAGCGCGGTCGCATTCCTGGCAACATCATCGCCGAGTACGAGGCCGCCCACTAGCGAGGCAGCTGGCTAGCCGCTAGCTAGCTGAGTTCGACGCTGCTCTATGAGCGCCCTCTGCGGCGCACACGCTGAGCGGAACTTCGCTCCATTCCCGGGATCAGGATTGGCGGGAACACGACCTCGCCGGAACCACGATCTCGCCGGAACAGGGTTGAGTCGATTTCGTGAATCGTCTCTCACGGGTACTGCCTTCGGGCACTGCCTTGGCCGCGCCGCTTGGCCCGGAGTCGAGATTCGCAGGCTGCCCCTGCATAGCGGGGGCCCAAGATGATCATGCTCGCGCTGGCTCGATGACCGGAGAGTTAGCTGAAGCGGCTGACGGCATACCATAACGAGAGATATCCGGTGTGCCGTCAGCCGCGCCGCGTTCGCTAGTGGCGTACCAGGGAACAGTGTTCCCTCACCATGGGTTGGATGAGGGTGAACGCCCGTCCAGCGGGGAAGGTCTCACTGGAGAGCGGTGGGCCTTTTGTTTTGTGGCCTGTCGCAGCCAGCCTTCCCCCGTGTATGGGCTAGTGCGCGGCAGGGACGGGGTCATCGTGGCCGCGGTCCCCGTCGCATGGTGAGGGAGCGACGAATGTTTGAGAGGTTTACCGACCGGGCGCGGCGGGTTGTGGTCCTGGCTCAGGAAGAGGCCAGGATGCTAAATCACAACTACATCGGTACTGAGCACATATTGCTTGGCCTCATCCACGAGGGGGAAGGCGTCGCTGCCAAGGCACTGGAGTCGCTTGGCATCAGCCTTGAAGCCGTGCGCCAGCAGGTGGAGGAGATTATCGGGCAGGGGCAGCAGGCTCCGTCCGGTCATATCCCGTTCACGCCCCGGGCCAAGAAGGTGCTTGAGCTATCGCTGCGTGAAGCATTGCAACTTGGTCACAATTACATCGGCACCGAGCACATTCTGCTCGGGCTGATCCGCGAGGGCGAGGGCGTCGCCGCCCAGGTGCTCGTCCGGCTTGGCGCTGATCTCAACCGCGTGCGCCAGCAGGTCATCCAGTTGCTCCACGGCTACCAGGGCAAGGAGCCGGCCGCGGCTGGCACCTCGTCGGAGAGCGCTCCCTCCACTTCCCTGGTGCTCGACCAGTTCGGCAGGAACCTGACCGCCGCAGCGCGCGAAGGCAAGCTCGACCCCGTCATCGGACGGGAGAAGGAAGTCGAGCGGGTCATGCAGGTCCTGTCTCGGCGCACCAAGAACAACCCTGTCCTGGTCGGCGAGCCCGGTGTCGGCAAGACGGCCGTGGTAGAAGGCCTGGCGCAGCGCATCGTCAAGGGCGAGGTGCCAGAGACGCTCAAGGACAAGCAGCTCTACACCCTTGACCTGGGCGCGCTGGTGGCCGGCTCGCGCTACCGCGGCGATTTCGAAGAGCGGCTGAAGAAGGTGCTCAAGGAGATCAGGACCCGCGGGGACATCATCCTGTTCATCGACGAGATCCACACGCTGGTTGGCGCTGGAGCCGCGGAGGGCGCGATCGACGCGGCCTCGATACTCAAGCCGATGCTGGCCCGCGGCGAGCTGCAGACGATCGGCGCGACGACACTGGACGAGTACCGCAAGCACCTGGAGAAGGACGCGGCGCTCGAGCGCAGGTTCCAGCCCATCCAGGTCGCCGAGCCGACGATCTCTCACACGATCGAGATCCTCAAGGGACTGCGCGATCGGTACGAAGCACATCACCGGGTCTCAATCACCGATGACGCTCTCGTGGCCGCGGCTCAGATGGCTGACCGGTACATCAGCGACAGGTTCTTGCCTGACAAGGCGATCGACCTGATCGACGAGGCCGGCTCGCGGATGCGCATCCGCAGGATGACGGCTCCGCCGGACCTGCGCGAGTTCGACGAGAAGATCGCCGACGTGCGCAGGGACAAGGAGTCCGCGATCGACTCGCAGGACTTCGAGAAGGCGGCCGCTCTCCGGGACAAGGAGAAGCAGCTGATCGAGAGGAAGGACGCCCGCGAGAAGGAGTGGAAGGCCGGCGACATGGACGCCGTCGCCGAGGTCAACGAGGAGCTGATCGCCGAGGTTCTGGCGACGGCGACCGGTATCCCGGTATTCAAGCTGACCGAGGCGGAGTCCGCGCGCTTGCTGCGGATGGAAGACGAGCTGCACAAGCGGGTCATCAGCCAGAACGACGCGATCAAGGCGCTCTCTCAGGCCATCCGCCGCACCAGGGCCGGCCTGAAGGACCCGAAGCGTCCTGGCGGATCGTTCATCTTCGCCGGGCCCTCGGGCGTCGGAAAGACCGAGCTGTCCAGGACGCTCGCCGCGTTCCTGTTCGGTGATGAGGACTCGCTCATCCAGTTGGACATGAGCGAGTACATGGAGAAGCACACGGTCTCGCGGCTGTTCGGGTCGCCTCCTGGCTACGTCGGCTACGAGGAGGGCGGGCAGCTGACCGAGAAGGTCAGGCGTCGGCCGTTCTCCGTGGTCCTGTTCGACGAGATCGAGAAGGCGCACTCGGACATCTTCAACTCGCTCTTGCAGATCCTCGAGGACGGGCGCCTGACCGATGCACAGGGCCGGGTCGTGGACTTCAAGAACACGGTCATCATCATGACTACCAACCTGGGTACCAAGGACATCTCCAAGGGCATCACAGTCGGATTCGGTTCGGCTGGCGACTCGACCGGGTCGTATGAGCGGATGACGAACCGGGTGCAGGACGAGCTCAAGCAGCACTTCCGTCCCGAGTTCCTAAACCGCGTCGACGACATCATCGTGTTCCACCAGCTCACCAGGGACGAGATCTTCCAGATCGTGGACCTGATGATCGCCAAGCTGGAGGATCGGCTCAGGGACCGCGACATGGGAATCGAGCTCACCACGTCGGCCAAGGAACTGCTGTCCGAACGCGGCTACGACCCCGTGCTCGGCGCCAGGCCGCTGCGCAGGACGATCCAGCGCGAGATCGAGGACCAACTGTCGGAGAAGATCCTGTTCGGCGAGGTCAAGGCCGGCCAGATTATCATGGTCGACACCGAGGGGACCGGCAAGGAAGCCAAGTTCACCTTCAAGGGCGTGCCCAAGCCAGAGGTGGTGCCGGACACGCCGCCGGTTGAGCTCGCCAAGGCTGCTGGAGCTGGCGTCGAGGCGCCCGAGCGTCACCAGGCATCGGGCTCATAGCTGGAGCAACACTGGTTCGGGGCCCGCAGCATTCGCTGCGGGCCCCGCGCTATTTAGGCACGCATTCGGGTGTCGCTCCCCTGATCACCCGCGGTGATCAGGAACGGCCGCCTATGGAGCGTCACCGGGGAGGCCGATCAGGTCATCTCGGTAAGCCGACGCCAAGCCGTCGGAGATCAAGGCCGCGATAACTCTGGCTCGCTGCCCGGAGTCCGGCCAGCAGGCGTCGAGCGCGGTAGCCGGCACCGGCCCCGGTGCGCGCCTGAGCACGGAGAGGACGGCGCCGCGGCACTGCCGGTCAGAACCTTCGTAGCGCTGGGATGATCGCCGCGCACCGCTGGCCGGGCTGCCGCCCAGCCGCCACGCGCAATCTCCGGCCAGCGGGCAGCTAACACACGCTGGCTTCGATGCCGTGCAGACCAGCGCCCCCAGTTCCATCACGGCCACCGACCATCTCGCCGCCCTGTTCGCCTCCGCTGGGGGCAGCAGCGACTCGGCCAGCTTGGTCTCAGCGACGCTTGCGGAACTACGCGCAGGCATCTCGCTGCCGCCGACAAGCCGGGCAAGCACCCGCCGGACGTTGGTATCGAGTACAGGGTGCCGCTGCCCGAACGCGAAGCTCGCCACCGCCGCGGCCGTGTAGGCGCCGATGCCTGGCAGGGCGCGAAGCTCCGCGAGTGAGTGGGGCACCTGGCCGCCATGTCGCGTTGCGATTACATCCGCGCAAGCATGCAGCCTCAACGCCCGGCGCGGATAGCCCAGCCTGCCCCATTGCCTGACGGCGTCGGCCGGGGTAGCCGACGCCAACGCGGCCGCGGTTGGCCATCGCGCCAGCCAAGCCTCGTAGGCGGGCAGCACCCGAGCCACCGGCGTCTGCTGCAGCATGAACTCGCTGACCAGGACCGGCCAGGCGCCAACGCCGGCGCGGCGCCAGGGCAGATCCCGCGCGCTCGCCTTGTACCACGCGGCGAGCGGCGTTTCGAATCGGTTGGTCATGACGGGACCGATCCTGCCATGACAGCAACCGCTACCGCCTCGCACGGAAAGCGGGCAAGCCCGCCGCAAGCCGCCTGCCTGCGGCGACATGCCTTCGCTCTCTCGGCGGGGCGACATTGCGGTTGGCTGCCGCGGTTGCATACTCGACGGCATGGGGGAGAACACATTCCGTGATGCGCCCGGTGCACCCGGTATCCGTGAGGCGGGCCACCGGGGTGCGGTACCGGCGGAAATGCCCGAACCGGTGCAATCGGTGCCGGCCGGCAGCTACACCGCATACGCGATGGACGGCTCGCTGGTCAGTGCCCCAGTGACAGTCCGGCTGACCTGACGGCCCAACGCTGACGGTGACACTGCAGCCCATGGCCCGTTCAACGCGGCTCGGAACTGAATCCGGCGCTGATCGCCCCGACGATGTCGGCGACCTGCATGATCTCCATCGGAGTATCGGCGGGGACGACATCGATTCCGATGGGAACGATCGCGCGCCTGAACCCCATCCGGCTCGCCTCGGTCAGCCGACGCCCGATCCCGGCGACGCTGCGGATCTCGCCGGCCAGGCCAACCTCGCCGAAAGCGACAAGGTCGGATGGCAGGGTGACATTGGCCTTCGCGCCGGCCAGCGCGATTGCCAGCGCGAGGTCAACGGCAGGCTCGGTCAGCCTGACGCCGCCGACCGTGGCGGCGTAGACGTCGCACCTGCGAAAGTCGATCTTGGCCCGCCGGTCGAGGACGGCGACGGCCATGCCCACTCGCGCATAGTCGAGACCCGACGTCACCCGGCGGGACGGCTCGCTGCCGCTGACCGGGCAGACCAGCGTCTGCACCTCGGCGACGAGCGGCCTCCGGCCTTCCAGCGTCACCGTTACGCACGTTCCTGGCACCGGCTCGTGCTGCCTGGACAAGAACAGCCCGCTCGGATCCGGCAACCCGATCAGGCCGAATTCGCCAAGCTCGAAGCAGCCGATCTCGTCGGTCGGGCCGAACCGGTTCTTCAGCGCGCGGATCATCCGCAGCCTGCCGCGGCTGTCGCCTTCGAAATGCAGGACAACGTCGACCAGGTGCTCAAGAGATCGCGGCCCGGCGATCGACCCGTCCTTGGTTACATGTCCTACCAGTACCGTCGTCAGGATCCGCTGCTTGGCCAGGCTGACCAGCGCCGAGGTGATCTCGCGCACCTGGGTCACGCCGCCTGGCGCGCCTTCGATCCCTGCCGCCGAGATGGCCTGGACCGAGTCGACGATCAGCAGCGCCGGCTCCACTGCCTCGACGTGGGCGAGCAACGCGGCCAGGTCAGTTTCGGCCGCAAGATAGAGATTCTCGGTGATCGCACCGATCCGGTCGGCTCGCTGCCTTACCTGAGCCGCCGACTCCTCGCCGGTGACGTACAGAACGACCGAGCGCTCGGCGGCAAGCGCGCCTGCCTCGAGCAGCAACGTCGACTTGCCGACGCCAGGTTCGCCTGCCAGCAGCGCGACAGTTCCCGGTACGAGGCCGCCGCCGAGAACCCGGTCAAGCTCGTCCATGCCGGTCGGCCTGGCCGCCGCGCCGGTCGCGTCGATGCGCGATATGGGGACGGCTGGGGCGCCTGGCTTGACCGACGGGAGGCCGCGGAGCAGCGCGCGGCCGGAGCGGCCGGCGACCGCGGGAAGGCCGCTCTCGGCGACAGATCCCCAGGTCTGGCACTCGCCGCAGCGACCTGCCCATTTGGTGCTTTGCCAGCCGCATCCAGAGCAGGCAAACAGCGTCCCGGCAGAACCCTTCGCCATGCCAGGAACGGTATCGGCGGGGTCCGACAGTCCGGTTCTTCGAGCCGCATAAGCTGGCATCCGGCCTGATGTTTAGCGAGAAACACCAGGCAATGAGCCATCGTGATGAAGGAGGAGGGGCCTTGGGGCAGGCCGCCGACATGACCGACCCTGCGCCGGAGGATGTCACCGGCCGGAGGGGGCGTCCGGGCACCGGCCGACCCGCGCCAGGGCGGGCACCGGCCGGGGATGGACGCGCCACGCCAGCGCGGCAGGCGCGGCAGCCCCGTCCGCGGGCTGACCATCCGCGGGGTGCCGGGGCGGCTAGCATCGTGCCGGTCGTGCTCTCCACCGCGTCGGTCTTTCCTGAGCGCACCACAGACGCGTTCGAGCTCGCCGCGAGGCTCGGCTACGACGGCGTCGAGGTCATGGTGACGGCTGATCCGGTCAGCCAGGACCCTAAGGTTCTGCAAAGGCTGGCCGACTACCACGGCGTCCCTGTGACGGCGGTGCACGCGCCCTGCCTGCTGATCACCCAGCGGGTCTGGGGACGTGAGCCGTGGGCAAAACTCACCAAGGCAGCCGATGTCGCCAGCAAGCTCGGCGCCAAGGTGGTGGTCGTCCATCCGCCGTTCAGGTGGCAGCGCGAGTATGCCAGGGAGTTCGAAGCGGGGCTGGCCAGGGCTCAGGCGGAGACGGACGTCAAGTTCGCGGTCGAGAACCTGTACCCGCTCCGGGCTGGAGGTACTGAGGTCGCGGCGTACGCGCCGCACTGGAATCCGGTCGAACTGGACTGCGACCACGTCACCCTTGACCTCTCGCACACGGCCGTTTCCGATTCTGACGCGCTGGAGATGGCCGATGACCTGGGTAATCGGCTTTCCCATGTGCATCTCGCAGACGGGACAAAGCCGGGACTGCCAGACGAGCATCTGGTCCCTGGGCGCGGTAGCCAGCCGTGCGGTGAGCTGCTCAATCGGCTGCACGGCGTGGGCTACTCCGGCGTCGTCGTGGTCGAGATCAGCACCCGCCGCGCCCTGAGCCCGCAGGAACGGTACGCGGACCTCGAGGAATCTCTCGCCTTCGCCAGGAAGCACCTGCGCGCGCCGAGCGCGGTCGGCTAGCCGCCGCCCTCCGTTCTATGCCTCAAGGATGAGCGTGACCGGACCGTCGTTGACCAGCGCGATCGCCATGCTGGCGCCGAACACTCCGGTCTGGACACTGGCGCCGAGCGAGCGCAGTGCCTCGGCAAAGGCGGTGACCAGCGGCTCGGCTACCTCCCGCGGAGCCGCCGCCTGCCAGGTCGGCCGCCTGCCCTTGGCCGTTTGCGCGTAAAGCGTGAATTGGCTGACGACAAGAAGCGGCGCCCCGGTGTCGGCGCACGACTTCTCGCCATGCAGAATCCGCAGGTGATAGATCTTGGTGGCGAGGGCAGCCGCGGTCTGCTCGGTATCGTCGTGAGTGACCCCGACCAGGACGAGGAGCCCGGGGGCGGTCAGCTCTCCGACTACCGTCCCGGCTACCGATACGCTCGCTGCACTAGCCCGCTGGACAACAGCTCGCACGAGAAGGCATTCTCCGCCGATGACCGTTGAAAGCAGCAACCGACCCGCCGCCAGGTCTCGCCCCCGGGATGGAGGACACGATCACGTTCTCGCGCGGGCGGCCAGTTTGCGACGCCGAGCTCGTCGAGCGGGCCGCGACCCTGGCCGGCGTGGCTCAGCGAACCCGATGACTGCTGACCGGGCGAGGGCGATGCTGGGAGTTCCCGATCGGCACTGAGCTTCCGGCGCGCCCCGGCGCGGTCCCGGAGGCTGATGTCCTGACCCATCCCAGGTCCGCGCAGGCTTTCGTAGCTGCGGTTGAGCCTGAACCCGTCAATCCCGTGCTCGCCGAGGCAATGAGGTCCGGGATCGCCGAGTCGCGGCATCGTGGTTCCCTGGCTGTCCTGGCAGCTGACGGATCGCTCCTGCTCGCCGCCGGTGCCGCTGGCCGGGCGATGTTCCCCAGGTCATCGAACAAGCCGATGCAGGCGGCGGCGATGCTGCGCTGCGGACTGCGGCTGGAGGGCGAACTGCTCGCGCTGGCGGCGGCAAGTCATTCGGGCGAGGAGTTCCACGTCCGGGGAGTCCGCGAGATCCTCCGCACGGCCGGGCTGAGCGAGTCCGACCTGCAGTGCCCGCCCGACCTGCCGCTCGACGAAACCGCGAGGAACGCCTGGCTTCGCGAGGGCGGAGTCGCCGACCGGGTGCACATGAACTGTTCGGGCAAGCACGCAGCGATGCTGGCCACGTGTGTCGCGGCGGGCTGGCCGACTCGGGCTTATCGCGATCCAGGCCATCCCCTTCAGGTGCAGATCAAGCGGGTCATCGAGAGGCTGACTGGTGAGCCCGTGGCTGCCACCGGCGTCGACGGTTGCGGCGCGCCCCTCTTCGCCATTTCCGTCGTCGGTCTGGCCCGGGCCTTCCGGGCGCTGGTGCTAGCCGAGACCGGTTCCGCCGAACGGGCGGTCGCCGACGCCATGCGGGCCAATCCTGTCTGGACGTCAGGGTCAACCAGAGCCGAGGCTGCGATGGCCGTGGCCGTACCGGGTCTGCTGATTAAGTCTGGCGCCGAGGGCGTTTGCGCGTTCGCGCTAGCGGACGGGCGAGCCGGAGCGGTCAAGTTCGACGACGGCGCTCAGCGGGCGGCTCCGCCGCTGGTGGCCGAGTTGCTGACCCGGCTGATCGCGGCCGGCGACCGGGCTGCGGCATTGGCGGGTGCAGCGGTCGCGGGTGCAGCGGCCGAGGCGGCGAGCATGCGGCCGGAACGCCCAACTCCGGCTGGGGCTGACCTTGCCGTCCTCGCCGAGCTGGCCAGGCCGCCGGTCACCGGCGGCGGCGTGCCGGTGGGCGAGATTCGTGCCGTGCTGCCGCCAGTGCACGGCTCTTCCCCCGCCTTTGATCCCGGTTCTGCGCCCGATTTGGACACGGCAATCCGAAAGTCGAGAGACTAGATCGGGGAAAGTCGAGCGGCATGGTGGTTCGCTGGGTAGGCGCGCGACCGCTGGTGGACCGGGTAGGGAAGGTGCTTGCAAGACGATTTGCAATTGCAAGCGTGGGTGGCGAAACTGGCTATATGAGTCCGGTGAACGTCAGCACCATCGGTTCGTACATACGCGAGCAGCGCGAGCAGGCGAAGATCTCGATCCGCCAACTTGCCCAGGCTGCGGGCGTCTCTAATCCCTACCTCAGCCAGGTCGAGCGAGGCCTCCGCCGGCCGAGCGCCGACATTCTGCAGCAGATAGCTAAAGGCCTGCGGATTTCGGCTGAGGCGCTTTACCTACAGGCCGGGATACTCGATGACAAAGAGGGCGAAACAACTTCGGTCACTGAGGCGATCATGGCCGACCCGGAGATCACTGAGCGCCAGAAGCAGATGTTGATTGACATATATGAGTCGTTCCGCAAGGAGGTCAGGAGCGACGCGAATGCCCGCGCCGAGGCAGAGGCCGAGGTCCGAGCGGGCTCCGACGCCACCGCTGCCGCCATGGAAGCCAGCACCGGAGCGCAGGCTGGCGCCTGGGCGGGGGCGAGCGGCGGCGCCGCGGCTGACCCCGACGCCAGCGAACGGGACTACGAGGAAGGGCCTGACCCCGTTGTGCCGCCGGGTACAGATCCGGTGGCCGAGGCCTTCGAGGAATCCGGGCATGACCCGCTGGCCGCAACGGTCGCCGCGGCGGAGGCCGATCCGTGGACCGACCCGGCTGGCGCGCGCAACAGATAGGTTGTGACCGTGTTCACCTTCAACGCACTCACCCCGCTCAACTGGGTCAACTGGATTCTCCTCGTCGCCGCCTTCGTGGTGGAGGCATGGGCGTTCGTCGACGCCCTGCGTAGGCCGACAGCCGCCTTCCCCGCCGCCGCGAAGCGGACCAAGCCGCTCTGGCTGGTCATCACCGGCGTCAGCCTGGCGGTGGGCTTTTTCAGCGCGGCCTACAACACCTCGCTGATCAGCATCTTTCCGATCGCCGCGTTCATCGCTGCCGCGATCTACCTCACCGACGTGCGCCCGAAGGTACGTGAGTTCGGTGCGGGCGGATCCTCGCGTCAGGGGCCTTACGGGCCCTGGTGACGCCCGCGGTCGGCCCTGGCAGTTACCGGCAGGCCACATCGGCAGGCCACATCGGCAGGCACCAGTCGCGCTCTCGGCAGGGAGCGAACTACTCCGTGCCCGCGCGGACTGCACCGCACTATGCTGCCGAACTATGAGTGATGCCCGATGACTGATACCGCATGGCGGACCCACCGGCTTGAACTCGACGACCAGACTCTCCGAGAGTGGGACGCGTTCGTGCTCGGCGGAGGCGCGGACGGAATCGTGCTCGACCGTTCTGCCTTCTATCCCGGAGGCGGCGGCCAGCCGCCTGACAACGGAGTACTGCTCTGGGGCGGCGTGCAGACGCGCATCGTCGGCGTGCGCAAGGGCGATGACCTGTACCTGATCCCGGTTGACGGCGACCCGTTGCCACCACCTGGAACCGCCGTCCGCGGCGCTGTCGAGGACGACCGCCGGACCGCGCTGATGCGCACCCACTCGGGCCTGCATGTCCTGTGCGGCGTGGTCTACCGGGACTACGGCTCGCTGGTGACCGGCGGCAACATGGAGCCTTTCTCGGCCCGGATGGACTTCGACCTGCCGCAGTTGCCCGAGGGCTTCAGGGACGCGGTCGAGAACGCCTGTAACGCCGAGATCGCGGCAGGCCGGCGGATCGACGTACGCGTTCTGCCCCGCGACGACGCGTTCGCGATTCCTGACATCATCCGCACGGCGACGAACCTCGTACCGCCGGAGGTCAAGGAGGTCAGGATCGTGGACATCGTCGGCCTCGATCAGCAGGCCGACGGTGGCACGCACGTCGCGTCGACCGCGCAGATCGGCCGGATCGAGGTCGTGAAGATCGAGAACAAGGGCAAGGGCTTCCGCCGGCTGCGGATCCGCATCGCCGACTAGCACGGCTGGAGTCGTGGCCTGTGGGAACCCGCGTCTCGGTTCGGGTCCTCGCGATCGACGAGGAAAGCCAGCGGTTCAGCAGCGCCGTCAGACGGCCATCACATTGGCAGCAGCAATGCGAGGGCGGGCGCGACCACGAGCATTGCCGCGACAGTGCCAAGCAGAAGTACGGCGAGAACCGGGAGCCCGGGCGGAGGCCTGAGCAGCCTGGTTACCCGGGCCGCGAGTTCCCCGTCGATCGTCGGGGCTGGCGCACCGGACGGCCTGACCCCGAGCGGCGCTGACGAGCTCCTGACCTGGGCAGAGCCGCCAGCGGCCGAATGGGGCGTGGCCGTCCCGCCCATCCCTGGCGGCGACGTGCCGCGGGCAATCGCGAGGGCGCCGGTCGGAGCCCGGCCACCACCGGATGCGCCGACTCTCAGCAGCGCTGTCGCCAGCTCCCTGGCAGGCAGCCGTCGTTGCGCCCGGTCGTCGGCCATCATCTCGACCAGCAGCGCGACCTCACGGTTCGCCTCCCTGGCGACCGCCGACCAGCGAAATGCCCGCAGCAACGCCGTGAACGGCAGCAACACCAGATCGTGCCTGGCGCGCAGGTGGGCCCGCTCGTGCGCGAGGACGGCGGCGAGCTCAGCCTGGTCGAGCAGGTCAAGTGCGCCGACGCTGATGACGATCGCCGAGCGCAGCCCGGGGACGCAGTACGCAGCGGCTGCGGGGTGGTCCACGACGAGCGCGCCGGGAACCTTGGGATCGTCGTGCGCGAGCAGCCCGAGCAGCGCCCGCTGCCGGTGCCTCGCCCGCCGCACGGCGGAGACCGCCGCGAGCAGGATCCAGCAGAGCAGCATCAGCAGCACGATCCCGGCGGTCAGCGACAGGACGCGCAGTGTGGTCAGCGCGTCCCAGCCGCGTGCCGCCCTTCCTGTGCCGAACACTAGCCGGGCGGCCCGTGCCGAGCCTGCTGCGATGCTCGTAAGGCCAGATCCTGCCCTGCCCCGCAGGCGATAGGCGCCGAATCCGGCCAGCGTGCCCACCGTGGCCACACCCCAGCCAAACCCGAGCGCCTGCCAGAGGGCGATGGCGACAGCGGGGGACCGGCGCGTCCAGCTAGCGCCCGCGAGCCAGTGCGCGGCGACAACGCAGCCGATTGCGACCGCGCCGAGTGTGAAGACTGCGGCTGACACGGGTAATCAGATCCTGCCCCCGGTGCCCCCGGTGCCCCCGGTGCTGATCCCGGTGCCGCCCAGGCTGAGGGCTTCGAGGGCCGCGCGGAGCGCATCAGCCTCGGCGCCTGACACGCTCCTGGCGAACCTGGTCAGCGCGGCCTGGCGGTCGCCGGTCTGATCCAGCGCCGTCAGCATCAGCTCGGCGACATACGCCTCCCTGCTCTCGGCAGGGCGATAGCGCCAGGCCCGGCCGGCCCGCTGACGGCGGACGAACCCTTTCTTCGCGAGCCGGTCGAGCACCGTCATCACCGTGGTGTGCGCCAGGTCCCTGTCGGTCAGGCAGCCGCCGACCTGCCTGACCGTCATCGGATCAGGCGATTCCCAGAGAACCTCCATGATGGCCCGCTCAAGCTCTCCAAGCCGGTTCATGGCTTAACACTACGAGGTTCACGCCGCTTAGCGAGACCCGACCGGTCCGCGCTACGGTGCAAGCATGGAGGTGCCACGGGTCGCCGTCAGTGTCGACCTGGTGATCCTCACGGTGCGGGCGAGCCAGCTTTCCGTGCTGGTCTGGCGGCGGCACGCGGAGCCGCACTCGGGTCGCTGGGCGCTTCCTGGTGGCTTCATCAGGCTGGACGAGGACCTGCCCGCGACTGCGGCCCGGGTGCTCGGCGAGCGGGCGGGCCTGCCCGGCGCTCCCGTTCATCTCGAGCAGCTGCAAACCTACGGCTACCCGGACCGTGATCCGAGGCAGCGTGTGGTGTCGGTCGCCTACCTTGGCCTGGCGCCTGATCTGCCGGCCCCTGACCAGCCGCGGATGAGCTGGCGGCCGGTCGCGAGCCTGACCGAGATGGCATTTGACCACCTGCGGATCCTGCAGGACGGGGTCGAGCGGGCCAGGGCCAAGCTGGAGTACACCACGCTCGGCGCGGCGTTCTGCAGGGACATGTTCACGGTCGCTGAGTTGCGCCGGGTATATGAGATCGTCTGGGGCACTCCGCTGGATCCGCGTAACTTCCATCGCAAGGTGACCGGCGCTGAACGGTTCCTCGTGGACACGGGAACGGCCAGCTCATCGGGCGGCCGGCCGGCCCAGCTGTACCGCCGCGGTGACACCGACATCCTGCATCCGCCTATGCTCAGGCCTAGGCAGCACCAGCCCTGCGAGCCGGTTCGGCAGTCGCCAGGCGGCCCCGTCGACGTGGCCCAGTTCAGCCATGGAGGACGATGATGTCCGTGCAGACGCCACGGTTCCGACCGATTCTTGACCAGTTCGCGCCCTACAAGCCCGGCAAGCCGCCCGCCGCGACCTCCGGTCCGACCTACAAGCTCTCGTCCAACGAGTCGCCGTTCGGCCCGCTGCCGTCCGTGGTCAAGGTCATCGCCGCGGCAGCTGGTGAAGTCAACAGGTACCCGGACAACGGCGCTGCCGAGCTCACTGAGGCGATCGCCGCCCGCTACGCGGTGCCCGCGGCGCACATCGCGGTCGGCTGCGGCTCGGTCGGCCTGGTGCAGCAACTGCTTGAGGCGGTCGCTGACCCGGGCGCCGAGGTGCTCTATGCCTGGCGCTCGTTCGAGGCCTATCCGTACCTGGCGGACCTGGCCGGCGCGTCCTCGGTCCGGGTGCCACTCATCGATGAGCGACACGACCTGGACGCGATGGCTGCCGCCATCACCGATGCGACCAGGCTGATCTTCGTCTGCACGCCGAACAACCCGACCGGCACGGTCGTTACCTCCGGCGACCTCGCGCGCTTCCTCGACCGAGTCCCGGGCGACTGCCTGGTCGTGCTCGACGAGGCGTACGCCGAGTACGTGCGCGACCCTGACGTGGCCGACGGCATCGAGATTTACAAAGAGCGCCCCAACGTTGCCGTGCTGCGCACCTTCTCGAAGGCCTACGGGCTGGCGGGGCTGCGCGTCGGCTTCCTGGTCGGGCATGAGCCGGTCGCGGCAGCGGCACGCAAGACCATGCTCACCTTCGCCGTGAACGCGGTCGCCCAGGCTGCCGCGGTCGCATCGCTGACAGCCGAGGCTGAACTGCTCGACCGGGTCGATCTCGTGGTCGCCGAGCGGGACCGGGTCCGCGCCGAGCTGATGAACATGGGCTGGACCGTGCCGCCCACGGAGGCCAACTTCGTCTGGCTCAGGCTCGGCCCGGACACCATGGAATTCGCTGACGCTTGCGACAAGGCTGGCCTCGCCGTGCGCCCGTTCGCCGGCGAGGGCGTGCGGGTCTCGATCGGCGAGAAGGCGGCCAACAACCGGTTCATCGAGGTGGCGCGGGAGGAGGCCCGCCACGGCCGGGCGGGTCGCTGGCCGGGTGGGTCGCGCTAGCGGGGCGCGCTAGCTCAGGTCTTCCGCGGTGATGTCGGCGCCGAGGGCGGTCAGCCGCGCGGCGACCGAAGCGTGACCCCGATCGATCTGGTAGCCAGGAGAGACGATGGTCTCGCCGTCGGCAGCTAGGCCGGCGAGGACCAGGGCGATCCCGGTGCGCAGGTCGTGCGCCGTGACCTCGGTGCCACGCAGCGGGGTCGGCCCGTGCACCATCGCGACCGTGTCGGCGACTTCGACCTTGGCGCCCATCTTGGTAAGTTCGCCGGCCAGCATATACCGGCCGTCGAAGATCATCTCCCTGATGTAGCTGGTGCCGTCGGCGAGGCAGCTTACTGCCATGATCGGCGACTGGAGATCGGTAGCAAACCCCGGGAACGGGCTGGTAATCACGTTGATCGGCCGTAGCTGCCGGTCCCTGCGCACCTGGAGAATGGCGCCCTGAGTCGCGAACTCCACACCCATCTGCTCGAGCTTCCAGCGCACGACGCCAAGGTGGTCGAGGGAGGCGCCCACGAGGCTTACCTCGCCGCCTGTGATGGCCGCCGCCATCGCGAACACGGCCGCGTCGATCCGGTCGGGCATGACGGTGTGCTCGACCGCGGTCAGTTCCCTGACGCCCTCGACGGTAATGAAGCCGGTGCCGCCGCCGCTGATCTTCGCGCCCATCTTGCCGAGGAACGCGATGACGTCCTGAACCTCGGGCTCCTGGGCGGTGTTGTCGATCACGGTGACGCCAGGCGCTAGCGAGGCGGCCATGATCAGGTTCTCGGTGCCGGTGTGAGACGGCGTGTCCAGGTACAGGTGTGCGCCGCGCAGCCCGTCGGCCTTGACCCTGATCTGGCTCTCGCCCTCGTCGACCGTCGCGCCGAGCCGGGCAAAGCCACGGTAATGGAAGTCCAGATTGCGGCTGCCGAGGTTGCAGCCGCCGACGCCCTCGAGCACCGCCTCGCCGAGCCGGTGCAGGAGCGCTGGGACGAACAGGACCGAGGCGCGGAACTGCCTGGTTATGTCGGCGGGAAGTATCGGGCTGGTCAACTCCGAAGCGTCGACCACCAGCGTCCGTTCCACTTCATGGAACTTCACCATCGCACCGACCGCCTGAGCGAGCTCGACGGCGCGGCGGACGTCCTCGATTACGGGGACATTCCGCAGCACGGTGCGTCCCTTCTCAGCGAGAAGGGACGCGGCGATCATCTTGAGGGCCGCGTTCTTGGCACCCTGGACGAAAACGGTTCCCTGGAGAGGGCTGCCGCCGACGACGCGGTAGCGGGTCTGGTGACCGCTGCTCATAAGGCTGGAACTCCTGTCCCTGGGGGGTGGGACATCATTATCCCGGCTCGAGGCATATGCGCTGCCCTGATACGGCAAGGTCTCGACCGGAGCTGACATCACCGTTCCGGCCGTCTCGCGCGTTGTCCAGTATTCCACTGCTGGCCGACCCCCCGGACGATGACGACGCCGATACATAAAGTAACTGACTCCGTACTACCCGTAACTGGCGGGCCTGCCTGCCTTACCTTCCTAATCGGGCCAGGTCAGACCGGTGATCCGCTCGTATGCCTGCATGTATCTTTCCCTTGTTCGCTCGATTACACGGTCAGGAAGCGGAGGCGGCGGCTGTCCGGAGTTGGGGTCCCAGCCAGATTCCGGCGAGAGGAGCCAATCTCGCACGTACTGCTTGTCGAAGGAGGGCTGGCTTCGCCCGGGCCGCCATTGATCGGCCGGCCAAAACCGGGATGAGTCCGGCGTGAGCACCTCGTCGCCGAGCGCGAGGGTTTCGTGGGCGTCAAATCCAAGCTCGATTTTGGTATCGGCCACGATAATGCCCCGCTCGGCCGCCAGCCGCGCTCCTCGCTCGTAAACGGCCATCGTGATCCGGCGCAGCTCAGCGGCCAGTTCGCGGCCCGCCGACCTGGCCAGCTCGGCGAATGTAATGTTCTCGTCATGCCCGCCGCGCGGCGCCTTCGTGGCGGGGGTGAAGATGGGCTCGGGCAGTCGCGACCCTTCTTCGAGCCCGTCAGGCAGCGCGATCCCGCAGACCCGGCCGTCTCGCCGGTATTCGGTCAGGCCCGACCCGGCAAGGTAACCGCGGGCCACGCATTCGGCCTGAACCATTCGCAGCGGCCGGACCGCCATCGCCCGGCCGGCGAACTCCGGGGGAACCGGAACGTCGACCGGAACCTCGACGAGGTGATTGGGCACCAGGTCGGCCAGCCGCTCGAACCACCACAACGAAAGCTTGGTCAAAACCTTGCCCTTGTCGGGGATAGTCGTGTCGAGCACAAAGTCGAACGCGGAAATCCGGTCGGTCGCCACCAGAAGGAGCAAACCGTCGTCCGTCTGGTATAGCTCCCGGACCTTGCCCGAGTACAGATGCTTCAGCATTCCCGCGGCACTGCCATGGCAGGGTCAAGCTTTTCCAGGCGGTCGAAGACCACGCCGAGCCTGGCGACGTATCGCTCCGGCCGGAAGACCTCGTCAAGCCGTGCCTCGTCAATGCGGCGGCCCAGCCTGGCCGCGCGGGTGGCGAGCGTTTCGCGGAATGGCCTGCCAGTCTCCCAGGTCGTCATGGCGGCCTGCTGGACGAGCGAGTACGCGTCCTCGCGCGGCATTCCCTCCTCGACCAGTTCGAGCAGCACGGCCGACGAGTAGATCAGCCCGCCGGTCGCTTCGAGGTTCGCGCGCATCCTGGCGGCGTCCACCTCCAGGCCGGTGATCAGGCCTGTTGTCTGCTCGAGCAGGTAGTCGGTGGCGATCGCGGCGTCCGGGAGCGCGACCCGCTCGGCCGAGGAATGCGAGATATCGCGTTCGTGCCACAGCGGTATGCCCTCGAGCACGGGCACGATCTGCGCGCGTACGATCCTCGCCAGGCCGCTGATCCGCTCGGACCGAACCGGGTTCTTCTTGTGCGGCATCGCCGACGAGCCCTTCTGGCCTGCGGTGAAAGCCTCCGATAGCTCCCTGACCTCGGTGCGCTGGCCATGCCTGACCTCGAGCGCGACCGCCTCGCAGACCGACGCGATGATGGCGAGCACGCTGACCCACTCGGAGATCCCGTCCCGCAGCACGACCTGGGTCGCGACATCGGCAGGGCGGAGCCCCAGCCTATCCATGACGGTGGCCTCGATGGCCGGGTCGATGCTGGAATAGGTTCCGACCGGTCCTGACAGCTTGCCGACGGCTACTGCCGTCCTGGCCCGGCGCAGCCGCTCGCGGCAGCGCGCCATCGCGAACGCGAAATCGGCGACCCGGTGACCCCACACGTCGGGCTCGGCGTGAATGCCGTGCGTGCGCCCAGGACGCAGCGTGCCGCGGTGCGCGAGTGCGTGCTCCCGCAACGCCGCCGTGAGGGCGGCAGCCCTGCCGATCAGCAGGTCGGTCGCCTCGGTGAGCTGCAGCGCGAGCGCCGTGTCGAGCAGGTCAGAGGAGGTCATGCCGAAATGGACGTAAGCGGCCGCCTCGCGCGGCGTCGTGTTGTCGGCCCAGGCGGTGAGGAAGGCGATCACGTCGTGGTTCGTGACAGTCTCGATCGCGGCGACCGCCTCAGGCGTTGGCGGCGGAGCGGCCCGGACAGGCCCGACGCTGCTGGCGGGAACTATTCCAGCCGCCGCGTTCGCCTCGAGGACGAGGGTTTCGACCCGGCACCACAGCTCGTACTTGTGCGCCTCGCTCCATACCCGGCCCATCTCGGGCAGCGTGTAACGCTCGATCACGGACTCATTCTCCCCGCAGCCTGATCGGGGGTGACGTCAGGCCTGGCGGGACCGCGGCCCTGGCCGCGGGCTTCGGTCACGAGCATGACGACAAGGCCGGCGGTGATCAGGCCGAGCTGTGCCTCGATCGCGACGAGGGCGCCGAGCGGAACGGTAGCCAGCGCCAAGATCGCGGCAGCGAGCCGGAGCCGGGTCGGCCCGGTACCCAGCGCGGCCCTGAACGCCGCCGTCCCGCCGATGAACGCCGCTGCGCCGATACCCAGGGCTAGCGCCGCCGGCAGGCTATGACCGATCGCCTCGGTCACGGCGGCGGCGTGGCGGACCGCCTCCGGCTCGCTGCTGCCGGCGGCCTGGCGGACCGCCTCGGTCACGCCCGCGGCGGCGAACACGATCCCCAGCAGCATCGGGATATGCGCGTAGAAGTAGGCGGACAGCGCCAGGCGTGGCCGCCTGGTCTCGGCGGCGGCCCACATGGCCTGCTCGCCACGCTCGTCGTCGCCGCTGCCGAAGTACATCCACCACAGCGCGACGGACAGTGCGAGTCCGGCCACCGAGGCGATGACGAGGTTGATGCCGACGCGCAGCCCGATCGCTCCCAGCCCGATCGCTGCGACCGATTCGCCGATCGCGACGATGACGAGCGCGCCGTGGCGCTCGGCGAAGTGGCCAGGGCGGATCTCGAACCGGCCGCCCAGCCTGACGACCAGCGGCGCGCCGGCCTGGATCACCAGCGCGGCCACCCAGAGCGCGTATCTGGCGATGCCGCTGGTGAACCCGGCCGCGATCACCAGCAGCGCTGACGTCACGTTGAACGGCGCGATCCGCCAGATCTGCCTGTTCACCCGGGCGTAGAGGACGGCGTGCACGAGCACGACAAGCAGATAGCCGAGCCCGAATGCGACGCCGTCGCCCCCGAACGCCTGCGGGATGGCCAGCCCGACGATCAGGAAGCCGGTCATGCCGAAGACGAGCAGCAGGCGTTCTGGGTTGCGCGCGGGAGACCGCGTGTTCGTCAGCCAGGCGTATCCGCCGTACATCCACCAGAGCAGCCCGAAGATCAGCAGGACTCGCAGCACGCTGGTGGCCCAGACGTGGGTTTTTCCTGGGGTGAGGACGACGGCGAGCTGGGTCAGCGTGAACGCGAAGATCAGGTCGAAGAAGAGCTCGAGCGTGGTGACCCGGATCGGCTGGTCGCCGGCCCGCTGGGCGGCTGCCGTCGTGTCGTCGCCCTGGAACGGGCCTGGCTCGCTGCCGGTCATCCGGCCGCCGGGGCGGCCGGATGCTGCTGAGCGGCGATGTCGGTGCGATACCAGCCGCCGCGGAGGCGCACCAGGGCGGCGGCCGCGTAGGCCGCCGCCCTGGCCTCGGCGGTGTGCTGACCGGACCCGACAACGTTGAGCACTCGGCCCCCGGCGGACCTGAGAGTTCCGGCTTGCATGACCGTGCCTGCGTGCAACAGGTACGCGCCAGGAATTTGTTGCGCCTCATCGATGCCTTCGATCCGATCGCCGGTCACCGGCTGAGCCGGGTAGCCTTCGGCGGCGATGACGACGGTGACGGCGGCGCCGGCTGACCAGCGCGGCTGGCTGGCCCGCGGCAGGTCGCCGTCGGCGGCGGCGGCAAGCAGGCCGGCGAGCGGGGTGGCCAGGCGGTCGAGCACGACCTGGGTCTCGGGGTCGCCGAACCTGGCGTTGAACTCGATCACCTTGATCCCGCCGCTCGTGAGGGCCAGGCCGGCGTACAGCAGGCCGCGGTAAGGCGTGCCGCGGCGGCTCAGCTCGGCAATGGCCGGATCGATTACCTCGGCTACCGTCCGTTCGGACAGGTCGGCGGGCGCCCACGGCAGCGGCGCGTAGGCGCCCATCCCGCCGGTATTGGGACCGGTGTCGCCCTCGCGGGCGCGCTTGAAGTCCTGGGCCGGGAGCAGCGGAACCGCGCGCGAGCCGTCGGCGAGCGCGAACACCGAGACCTCGGGGCCGGCCAGGAACTCCTCGATGACCACCCGCCCGCAGGCCCTGGCGTGCTCGGCTGCCGCGTGGCGATCGTTAGTGACCACGACGCCCTTGCCGGCCGCTAGGCCATCGGCCTTGACGACGTACGGTGCGCCGAACTCGTCCAGCGCCTGGCCGACTTCTGCTTCCGATTGGCAAGTGCGGGCGGCGGCGGTCGGGATGCTGGACGCGAGCATGATCTGCTTGGCGACTGACTTGGAGCCCTCGATCATGGCGGCTGCGCGATCGGGGCCGAAGCAACTGATGCCAGCCTGGCGCAAGGCGTCGCCCACGCCGGCCATCAGCGGGGCCTCAGGTCCGACCACGACCAGGTCGGCGGCGATCTGTCTGGCCAGCGCGGTAACGGCCGCCGGGTCTGTAAGCGAGACCTGATGCAGCTCAGCGTGCCGGGCGATGCCGGGATTACCCGGCGCCGCGTGCAGTTCGGCCACGTCGCTGTCCCTGGCCAGGGCACGCGCCAGTGCGTGCTCGCGGCCCCCTGAGCCCAGTAGCAGAACGCGCACGCGGCGAGCCTAACCCGCCGGCCTGGCCCCCGTGGCCGAGCTGGGCCCGGTTCGCCCTGGTTCGGTGTTACCCCCCGCAGTCAGATCAGCTCGCGCAGCCGCAAGGTCTGGTCGCGCCGCGGGCCGATCCCGACCGCGGCGATCGGGGCACCGATCATATCCTGCAGCGCGAGCACGTAGGCGCGCGCGTTGGCGGGCAGATCCGACAGTTGCCTGGCGTGCGAGATGTCCTGCCACCAGCCGTCGAGGTACTCGTAGACCGGCTTGGCGTGGTGGAACTCCGTCTGCGTCATCGGAACCTCGTCGCGGATGACGCCGTCTATCTCGTAACCCACGCAAACCGGAACTTTCTCCAGCCCCGAGAGCACGTCGAGCTTGGTGATGAAGTAGTCGGTGATTCCGTTCACGCGCGTGGCGTACCTGGCGATCACGGCGTCGAACCAGCCGGTCCGGCGCGGCCTTCCCGTGGTCACGCCGTACTCCCCGCCGGCCTTGCGCAGCCACTCGCCCTTTTCGTCGGTCAGTTCGGTGGGGAACGGCCCGGCGCCGACTCTGGTCGTGTAGGCCTTGAGGATGCCCAGGATCCTGCTGATCCTGGTGGGCCCGACCCCCGAGCCGACGCTGGCGCCGCCGGCCGTGGGCGACGACGAGGTCACGAACGGGTACGTGCCGTGATCGACGTCGAGCAGGGTTGCCTGCGCGCCCTCGAGGAGGACGACCTTGCCTTCGTCGAGCGCCCTGTTCAAGATCAGGCTGGTATCAGCCACATGACGAGCGAGCCGGTTGCCGTAGCCGACGTACTCCTCGCAGACCGCTTGAGCGTCGATGCCGCGCCGGTTATAGACCTTGGTGAGTACCTGGTTCTTCTCCCGGAGCACGAGCTCCAGCTTCTGGCGCAGGATCGCCGGGTCGAATAGGTCCTGGACCCTGATTCCGACCCGCGCTGCCTTGTCGGCATAGGTGGGCCCGATGCCGCGCCCGGTCGTGCCGATCCTGGCACTGCCCAGGTATCGCTCGGTCACCTTGTCCAGCGCGACGTGGTGCGGCATGATCAGGTGCGCGTTGGCGGAGATCAGCAGCCGCTCGCAAGAGACCCCCCGGGCTTCGATCCCGTCGATCTCATCGATCAGCACGGCCGGGTCGATGACCACTCCGTTGCCGATGACCGGCGTCGCGTGTTCGGACAGGACTCCGGAAGGCAGCAAGTGCAGCGCGTAGCTCTCGTCGCCGATGACGACCGTGTGCCCGGCGTTGTTGCCGCCCTGGTACCTGACGACGTAGTCCACGCTGTCGCCGAGCAAGTCGGTCGCTTTGCCCTTGCCCTCATCGCCCCACTGGGCGCCAACAATCACGATGGCGGGCATGGGTACAGGCTAGCGAGCGGGCCGTCCGGGGCTGGGGAACTGGGTTCGATCTTCCGGCCGCGTGATGCGCCCGTCTCATGCGCCCGTCGCAGCCGACGGCGCCAGCCCACGGGCGCTACTTCCCCTCGAGCGCCTCGGCCGCGGTTGGGCTCGAGTCACGCAGGAACTCCCTGATCCGCTTGACCTCGTCCTCCTCGCCGATCGCGGCGGCCGCCGCGCCGAGAAGATGAAGCGCGCGCAGGAAGCCCCGGTTGGGCTCGTGCTCCCAGGGAATCGGGCCATAACCCCGCCAGCCCGACCGGCGGAGCAGGTCGAGGCCGCGGTGATAGCCAGTTCTGGCGTAGGCATAGGCCGCGACCGGGTCACTGGCCAGCGCCCGCTCGGCCAAGGCGGCCCACGCGGCAGTGTAGGCGGGGAACCTCGCGGCGACCGACGACGGGTCTTCGCCGTCGTTCAGCGCCTTGGCCGCCTCGGTGTTCTCGGGCAGGTACGTGGGCGGCGGCGTGGGCTCAGCCAGCAGACTCTCGTGTGTCATGGCTCTATCCTGCCGCCTGCCGGGGTGGCCAAAGAAACTCCGCACGGATTGGGTGACCACAAATCGGGCGAGTCGGGCGCTGCGGTGACTGAAAGCCGTGTGATGTCACTAGCGGATGCCATGCTGGCCGACGTGAGCCGATCCCAACTGCCCGAATCAGGCCGATTCGCCGGTATCACCACCACCGCTGAACTCGCGGCAGCTGGTATCACGGACGCCAAAATCAGAACACTGGTCAGACGCGGCGTTCTGACGCCGGTCTGCCGGGGGGCTTGGGCTCGTGCGGATCTGGCTGGCCG